>JBDOMX010000375.1:0-3050 GCA_039831615.1 Planctomycetaceae bacterium | reverse complement strand
TCTATTTCGCGGACGAGCCAGCGACGCCGTTTGTGATCAGTCTGATTCACTCAGAAAGCGAACACTTCGCAGGGACAAGCAAGTGCCAGCACCTGGTCGAGAGTTCGCCCGATGATGAGCATGCTTGTGGAGAAGGGCATTGTGGCATCTACGAGAGTCGCCAAGCCGCTTGTCGGGTGTTTCCCACGAAACTGAACAGCACGGGCGAATTGGGGATCGTCAATTCTGTTCCCCAGCGGGGTCGGGATGGCGATCATCCTGTCTACGATCTCTGCCCTCGACAATGGGAGCCGTCCGATGTTGATCCGCTGACCACGTTGCATGACCTGGTGGTGGCGAATTACGAGATGTCGTTTTTCCATTCGGTTGCCGCCATTTGGAATCGCACCCCACAAGGTTGGGAAGCATTCCCGGAATTCCTGCGCGCGGTCTACGCTGGACAAATCATCGACGAAGCAACGGCAGCCGCTGAGTCGGAAAATGTCGAAGAGGAAGTATAGGTACGTACGTATAAAATCCCGATGATTCCGTTCGACGACGAGCGTCGCTCTCAAGCCGCCTGATTCTCAGTACCCGCTCGTGTATGCTTACGAACGAGGGGCGCCAGGCTCCCAGTCAAGAACCGATGCGAATGCTCCATGTCCAACAGCAATCACTGGAAACCAACTGCCGCACTCACGACGCTTGCACGTCGTGCTCATCTAGCGAGAGTTGTGCGTGACTTCTTCGACGACCATGGTTATGTCGAAGTTGAAACGCCGCTTCTCTCACGAGACATTGTTGTCGATGCCTGGCTGGAGCCGTTCGTCGTTCCCCCTGGAGCACGCAAGTCGAACACGAAAGAACGTGAGCGGTTTCTGCAGACCTCTCCCGAGTTCGGCATGAAGCGATTGCTGGCTGCCGGAGCCACCGCGATCTGGCAGATGACACGCTCGTTCCGCCACGGTGAGCGAGGACCGTTACATAATCCTGAGTTCACGATTGTAGAGTGGTATCGGGTGGGTGATACGCATCGAGAGCAGATGTGCGTTGTCGAAGAACTGACCAAGTCTGTGTTTCGCCGGGCAGGGGAGTGGTCGGGAGAATCAGAGAAAAACCGGGAGAGTCTCTTCTCGCGCCTCGAAAAGCCGTTTGAAACGATCTCTTACGACGAGGCATTCGTCAGGCATGCTGGTGTGTCTGTCTTGTCGATGTCGACTGCCGAGTTGTGTCAGTTGGCGACTGACAAGTCGATCAACGTGCCAGGTTCACTGCAAAGGGCTGATCGCGATGGTTGGTTGAACCTGCTGTTGAGCGAACTCATCGAGCCGTATCTGGGGCGATATGAACCTGTGTTTCTCTACGACTATCCTGCCTCTCAAGCCGCGCTGGCGAAGGTCCGTCGGGATGATCCGCCTGTTGTTGAACGCTTCGAACTGTACATCGACGGTATCGAATTGTGCAACGGATACCACGAACTGACGGATGCAGCAGAACTCGAAAGGCGAGTACGCGAGCAATCCGATGTACGCGACCATGAGGGAAGGGTCACGTTGCCGACGGAGAGCCATTTACTCGACGCGATGCGGTCCGGCTTGCCGGATTGCGCCGGGGTTGCGCTGGGTTTCGATCGCCTGGTGATGCTGGCCTTGGGAGCCGAAACGATCGATGACGTCATCGCCTTCCCGTTTGATCGAGCGTAGTTGTCCGTTTCTTGCCACGTGCCCGGGCGCTCGCGCTTCCGACTGGTCGACACTTTCGTCAGTTCGAATTCGTGATCAACAATTGAAAGATTCTTGGCCGACGGCGAGTCGTCGCGATACAATGATTGCTTTGCCCACGAATTCGGACTTTCGACGATGACCACAACAACGGAGAACCGACGAGAATGGACCTGCCCTGAATGTGAGCGACGCTTTCGGATTCCCGTCAGTGCCTCCGATCCTGGCCGGTGTCCGGCCTGTCAGCAGGTGACATCAAAATCACCCGCCGTGAAAGCCGTGACGGCGACACCTCCAGACAACAAGACGGTTGCGGCGGTAGAGACTCCACCGCCTTCTCTGGAGGGCAGCACGACGTCCAGCCCGGAAACTCAGGAAATCCTGGAGCATCTGCGGAACATCAGTCGCACGATGACGTTGTTTCGCAGATCGGTCTGGGTGTTTGTCGCCATTAATGTCGTCGGCGGCGTGATCGCGTACTTTGCCATAAAGAACGTGGTCGCAGGGAGTCTCGACAAAGTCATGGACAGTGTTGGTGAAAGTGGTAGTGAGAGCGGCAATCTGAACGATCTGCTGAAGGAAGCAATTGGTCAATAGAGGGTCATGGATGAGGCAGATCCCTGGACCGTCGTCCTCCTTCGGTGGTTTTCAGTGTGTATCGAGTGTTCCGGCAGCGGTTTCAACCGGGATGATCGGTACAACGTGAAGAATGGCCGGGATGGCCGGTCATTCCGTCGAAAAGTTCCATGGAGGTAGACACTTCTTATAGTCATAATGGGCTAGCGTTGGGCAGAACGATGTCGAAGTCGCACGCGGGCTGTTGTGAATTCTCAACTGCCTTGGGACATAGAACGGCCGAGTCCGATGCAAGATCACAGCGATCTCAATCTGAGTGGCCAACGCATCCTCCTTGCCGAGGATGGAGCCTGCAATCGGCGTCTGATCGAACACATGCTTGGAAAGACCGGGGCGGAAGTTATTTCGGTCGAGAATGGTCAGTTGGCGGTGGATGCCTTCGCACAGGCCATCTTGAGTGGGAATCCGTTCGATCTGGTGTTGATGGACATGGAAATGCCGATCTTGGACGGGTACGGCGCGGCGTCCGCGTTGCGAAGTCGTGCTTGGGATGGCCCTGTCGTTGCGTTGACCGCACGAGACGACATCGGGGATCGCACGAAATGCCTAGAAGCGGGTTGCAGTGACTATCTCAGGAAGCCGTTTGATGGGCCGTCACTCATCGGGACAATCGGACGCAATCTGGGACTGTTCAACGCAGTTCCCATGCGATAAATCGTCGATGGGATCACTCTGGAAACTCTGGCCAGCAGGGCTTGTCAGCGGCGGACGCCG
>JBDOMX010001022.1:0-5415 GCA_039831615.1 Planctomycetaceae bacterium | reverse complement strand
ACGCCGGAAATACCGGGGTTTGGCTGCTGTCCATCGTGTCGGATCGGTCGGAAGACCCGGGAACCATACGAAAATACCCGGCATTCAAGTCGGCAGACATCGTACAAGTGATTAAAGTGAGTCCCGGCAGGATTGGTGATCAACCGACGGCGGTGGATTCGTGGTTTTACGAGACAAGCTGTCTTGAGGCGGCGAGAAATCTGGTTCAGCTGATCCGGCGGCACGTCGAGATGCAGAACTGATGCGTTCGCTGACGATGTCGAAGGACACGCGCCACCCGTTGACGCAGGAATGACACGATGAACGAACAGTCGAATCCGGACGAACTTCGGCCCTGGTCTGCCGAGTGGTTCGAAGCTCAAAAGGAACATATGGGCGAAGCTGCCTGCCGCCATGTTGGGTTCTATGTGATTCCTGATGGGCTCCGACTGTCAGTCGTCATTCCCGTGTACAACGAAGAGGAGACTTTGCGAAATCTCGTCAGCCGTGTCCGTGAGGTGCCGGTCCGCAAAGAAATGGTGCTGGTTGACGACTGCAGTGCTGACAAGTCACGTCAGGTGATGCAGGCGCTGGAAGAAGAGGCTGCCGGCGACGACTTCAATCAGATTCGCACGTTTTATCACGACGTGAATCAGGGGAAAGGGGCCGCCCTGCGAACGGGGTTCGCCAATGTTTCCGGCGACATCGTCATCATTCAGGACGCAGATCTTGAGTACGACCCGGCTGAGTATACTCGTCTGTTGCGTCCGATCATTGAGGACCGCGCTGATGTGGTTTACGGAAGCCGTTTCCTCGGCGACCAGGCGCACCGTGTGCTCTATTACTGGCATTACGTTGGCAACCGGTTTCTGACGATGCTTTCCAACTGGTTCACCAATCTCAACCTGACCGATATGGAGACCTGTTACAAAGTGTTTCGCAGATCGGTCGTTGACGAACTCGTCCCTCACCTGAAACAGAACCGGTTTGGTTTCGAACCGGAGGTCACAGCCCGACTTGCACGCAGACGACTCCGGATCTACGAGACGTCCGTGAGTTATTCAGGACGGACTTACACGGAAGGAAAGAAAATTGGGTGGCGCGATGGGTTTTCCGCACTGTGGTGTATCGTGCGCTACGGTCTGAAAGACTGAAGCCGAAACCAGATCCAACCCGCGTGGCGATGCTTGTCCGCGCCGGCGCTGACGACCAGTCGTTAGCCAGGGAACGCTGCGACGGCACGTTTCTGCGAGCGTTTCCCAGCAACTTCGCAGGCAAGTCCTGCGACAAAGGGGGGAACCAGCTGGCCGGAAAAACAGCCCGGCTGTGTTTCAGCCGGGCTGACGCTGTCTGAGACCACTGGTTGCGGTTGCCGGAATTGATCCGGTCAGTCAACCTGCTATTTGCCAAAGTTTCATCGGGTTTCTTCGTCTGGTTCTGCAGTCTCGACTTCGTCGGTCGGAGCGGCTTCATCAGCCTCTGGCGGTTCAAAATCAGAGGGGAATTCAGTGGTCTCGCCTGGGATTGGGGTTGTCTCGCCACCGCCGGGGAAGCCGCCGAACAGCATGGGGCCCAGCATCTGTCCCATTCCGGTCTTAAGCTGTTCGACCGCCACGTTGAACTGTTCCTGGTCCTCTGCGGCTTCCAGCGGCTGCAAACCTGCGACCACAGCATTCGTCATCATGGCGACCATCATGGCGTTCTGTTTTGACGTTTCAGGCAGTTTGGTCAGATCTGCTTTCGCTTCCGCCATAGTTGACTCCCAGCCATCGGCCATGTCGGCCGGAACCCAGCGACCGTCGACCTTTACAAACTCCACTTCTTCCGCTTCGGCGCCGTCCATGGGATTCGTAATCTTCAGAGTGGCCTTGTCTCCTTCCGAGCTGATCGTCTCAACCGTTGCGTCTTTCAGAGATGACAGAGAAAAGCTGTCCGGCGACAACTTCGACAACTTCGACAACGCGTCAACCTGAGCGACAAGGCTGGACGCCGGCCCGGAGAAAAATGCCTGGCCATCGAACGACTTGAGTGATTCCAGGTCAGTATGATCCATCACGGTCTTCAGCAGCCCCGCGATTTTCGGGATGGCGTCTTTCAGTTGTGCGCTCTGTTCCATGCCCTGAATGTCGGGGACATTGACGATGAAGTCCGCCTTGGTGCTGAGAACGGCGTGCACCCTGGCCAGCGCCTCCTGAATCTGCTGCCATTGATTGGGGTCCATCCCGTTACCAAAGGCCTGCACGATTTCATTGATATCTTTCTGATATCCGGCAGGCAGTGCAGCCCACACGACCGTGGCGTTTCCCTCGGACATCCCGTTCATGACCGCTTGAACGGCAGCTTCGGCGGAATCGCCCACAGCTGCTGCACTATCTGCATTACTGGGCTGCTCAGTGGCACGTCCGGATGTGCCAGACGGATCGGCAGCGTCGCTGGTCGGATCATTGGCGTTGTTCGTCTGGTCGGTTGCATCCTTGCTGCAGCCGGCTGTCAGCATCAATGCCAGCAGCATGATTGCCCATGATGAATTTTTCACTTGTTCGGTCCTTTTTGTTTCCGGTCAAGATACGCACCTGGATCGGCCTGCCCGACAGCAGCCACAAATCCCTTCTCGGTCGACCTCGATCTTCAGCTCACTGCTGCAACGGGTGACGTACATGAAGCACTGTCCCAAATCGTAGCTCGCGCCTTCTCCAACAGAATGCTCCGGGACCGGGATTGAGCGAATTCCTTTGGATTCGGAATTCGGTACCATCGTCAGACAGCAATACCGGTCCCCGTCCCAAAAATGCTATACTGGTCCCATGCAGCCGAATATCATTGAAACGGATGACGATTTCCGCGGTTTTTGTGAGCATATCCGCGGCGAGCAATTGGTCGGATTTGATACCGAATTCGTGTCGGAGAACACCTATCGTCCGGCGCTCGGATTGTTACAGTTCGCCACCCGGGATCGTGCGGCCGTCGTCGATCCTTTGCTCATCGACGACCTGACGCCGTGGTGGGAAATCATGGCGGACGACGAGACCACGGTGGTCGTTCACGGGGGTCAGGCCGAGATTCGCTTTTGTCTGCAGCTGTTGGGCCAGTCTCCCCGGCGACTGTTTGATATTCAGGTGGCGGAGGGTTTTCGCGGCTGCAGCTATCCGCTGTCGTATTCCGCGATCGTGCGGCGAGTCGTCAACCGAGGCGTTGACGGCAGCCAGACTCGTACGGACTGGACTCGGCGGCCACTGACTCAAGCTCAGCTGACGTACGCTCTGGAAGATGTCGAGCATCTGCTCAACATTTACGAGACACAGGCGGCGAGTCTGGAAAAGCAGGGTCGTCTGTCATGGGTCGAGAGCGAAGTCTCACGGCTCATCGAAGACATTCGTCAGGACGATGCTGCCGAACCGTCAGAACGACTGCCGGGGATCCACAAATTAAATCGCCGTGATTTGGCGGTGCTGCAAAGTCTTGCCCGCTGGCGCGAATCTGAGGCATGCACACAGAACCGACCTGTTCGTCGAATCCTGCGAGACGACTTACTGGTGGACCTCGCCAGGCGCCAGCCCCGCACCGAGAAGCAGGCGCTGGCAACACGAGATCTCAATCGACGTGAATATCGTCGGCATATGCAGGACGTCGTCAACGTGATTTTGGCGGCGCAGGAAATAGACGACGATGATTTGCCTCAAAAACGTCGCAGTCGTCGTGAAGATGCGTCATCCGAAGAACAGGTGGTTGCCAAATTGCTGGCGCTGTCGCTGTCAAATCGTTGTGCTGAGCTGAACATGGCCTATACGCTCGTGGCAAACAATCGGGACCTGCTGGAGCTCGTGCGCTACCATCGTCTCGGCGAACGCAATCGCAACACTCCCCGCATGGTGAGTGGCTGGCGAGAGGAATTGTTTGGTGGCCTGCTCCGCGATGTGATGGATGGGAAAGTCGCGTTTCGGGTCGCTCCCCGGGGATCCGCTGCACCATTGGTTTTTGAGTGACGTGAAGACGTCACAGGTCGTTCCTGGTGCGGGCCAGGGTGAGTTCAGGAGGATTGGGGGGAATCTTCGCCGGATTCACGACAGCGCCAGGGTCCGTTGGATAGACTCTTACCATGCCAAGTCTGACCGTCGAAAACTACCTCAAAGCCGTCCTGCAGATTCAACTCAAGCGGGACTCCGAACGAGTCTCTCCCGGCGCACTGGCCGACCGGATTGGGGTTTCCCCCGGGACCGTGACCAGCATGCTGAAGACGCTGTCTGAGTCCGGACTGGCAGACTACGTCCCGTATGAAGGCGTCGCACTCACGGAATCCGGCCAGCTTCTGGCGATGAGGGTCCTGCGACGGCATCGTCTCATTGAATTGTTCCTGATCGATACGCTCGACATGACCTGGGATCAGGTTCACGACGAGGCAGAAGACCTGGAACATGCTGTGAGTGATGATCTGATTGACCGGATCGACGCCTACCTGGGTCATCCGGCCACCGATCCCCATGGGGCTCCTATCCCCGCCGCTGATGGCGAGTTGCGCGGGACGTCGTCCGCTGTTTCGCTCGATATGTGTCGCGCTGGCGAGATCGTCCGCTTCGTGCGTGTTGTCAATCAGGAGCCCGGTTTTCTGAGGTATCTCTCGGATTCCGGATTTCAACTGGGGGCCGTTGGCGAGATCATCGAAACGGGCCAAAATGGTGGAGTCGTCAAGGCGTCGATCAACGGTTTCGATTTCAGCGTTGGACGCGACGCGGCCGCCACGATTCGAGTTGAGCGTGTCCGTGCCGGCCATCGAACAGCCTGATGGCTTTGCCCCAAGATTCCTGAGTGACCTGGCGACAGGTCAACGGTCTGTATCCCGCAGCTCAATCCACAGCCAACAGAGTAGCCGCCGTGTCACACGACATTTATCAGAATCCACTCAACACGCGATACGCTTCCAGGGAGATGTCGGCCATCTGGTCGGCTCAAAAGAAACACTCCACCTGGCGGCGTTTATGGATTGCGCTTGCCGAGTCACAACAACAACTGGGGTTGCACATTACCGATGCGCAACTGCACGAGATGCGCGCTTCGGCCGACGACATTGATTTTGAGGCGGCTGCCCGCTACGAACGTGACCTCCGCCACGACGTGATGGCGCACGTGCACGCATGGGGCGATCAATGCCCGGCCGCCCGCAAGGATATTCACCTGGGAGCGACGAGCTGCTTCGTCACTGACAACTCTGAACTGATCCAGATTCGTGAAAGCCTGCTGCTGACACGTCGCCGACTCGTCCAGGTGATCGATCAACTGGCGACGTTTGCCGCCCAATACCGGACGCTGGCCTGTCTGGGCTTCACTCATCTGCAGCCGGCTCAGCCAACGACAGTTGGCAAACGAGCGACTCTGTGGTGCTGGGACCTGCTGCTTGATCTGGAAGAAATTGAATACCGCCTCGCAACTCTTCGATTTCGC
>JBDOMX010000429.1:0-5419 GCA_039831615.1 Planctomycetaceae bacterium | reverse complement strand
ATAACTCGCTCAATGTGGATGCCCAGACCAAGGGCATTTCCGATATTTTCATCTACCTCCGCAAGCCGCCCGCTTCAATTCATCCCGACTTGAAAGAGAGCAAGGTGAAAACGATCGACTTCAATCAGGAGAAGTGCCGGTTCTTCCCGCATTCCCTGTTCGTTCGCACCGACCAGAAGGTTCGCGTTCTGTCGAAGGACGCTTGCTCGCACAACACGCACACGTTTCCGATTCGCAATCAGGCGGTCAACTTCTTGCTGCGTCCCAAAGAAGATGTTGGCGTGCCGATCGCCAATCCGCTGCCTGAGTTCTTGCCGATTCAGGTGAAATGCGACATCCACCCCTGGATGCTGGCCCACTGGTTGATCCTCGACCACCCGTACGCGGCCGTCACCGATGCCAAGGGCAAGTTCACCATCTCCAAACTGCCGGCTGGCGAGCACGAGTTCCGCGTCTGGCATGAGCGCGTTGGTTACATCGACAAAGCGTTCAAAGTGACGATCAAGGCAGGTGAAGCGCAGACGCTCAAACCGGTTGCCGTTCCAGTTGCGAAGTTTGGCGACTGAAAGGGACTTGTTTGACTCATGCTGCACCGCCTCGGTATCGCATTGCAATTCGCTGTCATGGTTGCCTTGCCGCTGCTTGTCATCGGGCAGCTCAATTTCGATTTCAACATGATCGTGATGCCCATTGCATTGCTGGCTGGCGTCATCGTCTTCAGCATCGGGACGAAACTGCGCGAGTCGTAGCGTGCCTGCTTACTCGTGGCGCAGGGCTTCGATCGGGTCGAGTTGGGCGGCTGCGCGGGCCGGGTACAATCCGAAGATGATTCCAATGCCCACGGCAATCCCGAACGCGACGGGCAGGCTCCACAAGGCGATCTCGGGCCTCATTTCAGAGAACATGCGACCGATATCGGAATTGGCCGAGCTTTCTTCCAGGATGAACGTCTTCACGATCCACTGAATTGCCCCGAACGCATAGGGCGTGAAGACTCCCAGTAACACACCGACTACGCCACCGGTTCCGGAAAGCACGACCGTCTCGGTGAGGAATTGGACGGTGATGTCTCGTTGCCGCGCGCCCAGAGCGCGGCGGACACCGATCTCGCGGGTCCGTTCGGTGACCGTGGCCAGCATGATATTCATGATGCCGATCCCCCCGACAACCAGGCTGATCAGCGCGATCGAACCGAGCACAACATCGAAGATGCGACGAATCTGGTCGGCTTGTTTGAGCAATTCCAGTGGGACGACAATCGCGTAGTGGTTGTGGTCGCGTTTGGGGTCCTTGCGGTCGAGGTACTCCAGCGTCTCTCGAATGACCTCGGCATTGCGAACGACTTCGCTCTTGTCTTTGAACTTGATCGTGATCTGGTTCAGTTCCACGCGTTCGATGGAGAACGAGCCGGTGACGGCACGAACGTCGAGGTCGGTCATCAACGTGCTGAATGTCTCGTAGGGGATATAGATGTCCTTGTTGTAATCCTGTGCCGACAGGCTGCCGCCGATGCCGGCCGAGGCGGTCCGACGGCGGGTCACACCAACGATCGTGTACTTGGTCCGGTCGATGTCGACGGACTTCCCGATGGGGTTTTCTTCCTTGAACATCTCGGCGGCCACATCGTCTGCGATGACGGCCACATTGCGCGACATTTGTTCGTCGCTGTCGGACAACAGGCGTCCGCCGGCGATCTTCAATTGATTCATCGAAAAGTATCGCGGCGTGCAGCCGACAACGCGAATGTTGAGCGTTCGATGCCGATACCTTGCTTCTTTTTTGCGTTCGCGCACGGGGACAATGTCGACCGCGTTGGGCAGGGCTTTCTTCAGCCGTTCGAGGTCTTCGCGTTTCAGTCCGTAATCCAGCGTGAAGCTGTTGCTGCCGGCGCGGGCTGTTGAGGTGTCGTCCGGGGGTTTGAGGCTGCGAACGATGACGTTTGTCGCCCCCAGTTTGAGCACCTGTTTCTGCGCCTGTGCGCTGGCTCCCTGACCGATCGCCAGCATGGCAATCACGGAAAACACACCGAACACGATTCCCAGCATCGTCAACCCGGAGCGCAGCTTGTGCAGCAGCAGGCTCTTGAGCGCCAGTTGCACGGTGCGAATGAGACGGGGAATCGACATGAGGAGTGGGGGATCAGGGCGGGAGAGAAAGTGGATTCGGAGAATCAGGGGAGGACAATGTAACGAGTTCGAAGACCCCTCGCTGATGCGTCGGGTTGTTATCCTCAAAAAATACCTTCAGCGGCGATCAGGCCGTCTTTCATGAAGATCTGTCGTTTGGCATGTTCGGCGACTTCGGATTCGTGGGTCACCATGATAATTGTGCGGCCCTCAGCGTTGAGTTCTTCGAGCAGGCGAATGATCTCCGCCTCGGTCGTGGAATCGAGGTTGCCGGTCGGTTCGTCGGCGAGAATGATTTCAGGATCGTTGATCAAGGCCCGCGCGATGGCGACACGTTGTTGTTGCCCGCCGGAAAGTTGGTACGGGCGGTGATCGAGACGGTCCGCCAGTCCGACGCGGGTGGCCACGTCGATGCAGCGATTGATTTCGGCGTCACCGATCGGCGGATAGCCGGGTCGGTAATGTAACGGGACTTCGATGTTCTCGAGCACCGAGTATTGGGCGACGAGGTTGTACGACTGAAAGATGAAACCGATCAGTTGATTGCGAATTTCTGAGAGTTCGTCGTCGTCGAGCGTGGAGACATCGTGGCCACCCAGAATGTACCGGCCTTGTGTGGGACGATCGAGCGCACCGAGCAGGTTCAGGAGCGTACTTTTTCCGCTTCCCGACGATCCCATAATGGCGACGAAATCGCCTTGGGGGAAGGTGGCTGACACGCCGCGCAGGGCTTTCACCACCACACTGCCCAAGTCGTAATATTTGTGCAAATCCTGCAGTTCGGCTGCGACTTTCATCGCTGCCCGCCCCCTCCAGGCGGCTTGCCCTTTCCCGAGGGACCTCCCTGTCCGGATGGGCGTCCACCCGGGCGACGTTTTCGTTGAGGGTCCTGGTTTCCGCCGGGTTTTCCTTGCGGGCGGCCCTGTGGTCGTTCTGCCTGCGGTGGCTTTGCCGGAAAATCGGCAAATTCGCCGTCTTTCGCTTTGTCTGTTTTCTCGCCGTATTTTGCTTCCAGCTTGGCGAGTTTTTCGCCGAAGTGGGTTCGCGGATTGAGCACAACCTGCTCGCCTTCCGCGACACCATCGAGGATTTCGATGGTGGTGTCATTCGATTTCCCCACGAGCACTTCACGTTGTTTGGCTCCGTCCTTGCCGACCACGAAGGCGAAATGCTTGCGGCCGATGGCATTGATCGCCTGCACGGGGACCTGCAAGATATTATCGCGTTGTTCAACGATGATCTCGATCTTGGCGGTTAAGCCCGGCTTGAGGTTCTTCACCTTCTTGAGATCGTCGGTCAGGTGAATCACTGTTTTGTATTGACGCAGATCGGGCGTCCGGCGGTTCGGGGTCAAGGGGACGGACGAGACACTCGCGACGATGCCGTGGAACACTCTGCCCTGAAAGGCGTCGACGCGGATGATAACCGGCAGCCCGGCACGCACCTGGCTGATGCGAGATTCGTGCACGCGGGCATCGATCTTCATATCGTCCAGTTTCGGGAGCTTGATGATCTTCTGCCGTTCGCGAACGGTGGCGTGTTCCTCGATGACTTGCTGACTGCCTCCCCAGTTGTTGCTGTCGTTGGCATAGACGACTTCGCCCGACTGCGGAGCATAGATCTTGCAGGCGGCGATTTGTTTCCGTAAGCGTTCGAGTTTGGAACTTTCGACATCAAACGTCAGTTGTCGCGCCGCTCTTTCGGCTCCGAGTTGCGTCAACGTGGCGACGCCCCTGCGTTTGGCGCGCTCGAGTTCCCGCACTGACTCGGCCGCGACTGCCTTCAATTCTTCGTTGGTACGTTCGAAGGTGAAATTTTCCAGCAGCCGCAGTTCTTCGACGGCAATGTCTCGTTCGATTTGGGCCTTATTCCTCGCGATGCGAAGAGTATTGACCTGGTTCTGAGTCTTGTAGCCCTTCTTGGAGACTCTCTTTGTGAACGCATAGTCCTCTTCGGCACGTGCCAGCACTTCTTCCGCCAGAGTGATCTTGGCCTTGATGGCTTTGGCTTGTTGAACCGAATCACCCTTCTCGAACTTGGCAAGATCCAGATCAGCCAGCTTCTTGGCCAACTTGGCAGCCGCGACATCACTCTCGTTCTGCCCTTTCTGTGTTTCGATTTCCTCAATGGCAATTTTCAGATCGGCATCTGCCTTCGTCATGGCGATCTGCTGCTGCTTTTCTTCCTTGATGATGTCGGAAGCGTTGAGTTCACAAAGCAAATCGGCCGCCAACATGTCTCCCGCTTTGACGACGTCTCCTTTTTTGACGAGCACCTGCGTGTTTGGGCCGATCGGAACCTCGTGGAGTGTTGGCTCGCCACCGCTACCCGCTACGGCGATCGTGCGTCGATCACCACTGGGCGAGTCGATGCGCACCACCGTGCCGTCGAGAGTCGCTTTCACCGGGGCCAGCGCCGCAGTCCCTTCCGGCGCGATCGAAATGATCGCCACTTGACCCTCCACCTTGCTGGCGAGGATTGCGTTTCGCTGGCTGTCGAGCTGGCCTCGTTCGCTGATGACGACTCGGAACGGGGCCTTCCGCGCTGATTCAGTGACCAGGCTGGAGTCGATCTTGGCGCCGCTACCGAGCAGGTCCGGTCCTTTCACGATCGCTCCGATTCCGACGGCGACGATCGCCAGTGATCCCAGCACGAGTGTCGGACGGCGCTTGGGAACGGGTCGGGAGGCGGAACCGTTGGTCGGCGTACCAGCTTCGCTTGCCATCCGAGGGTCTGGGCTTCTCGAAGCCGACTTGTCGGACCGGACCAGTTCGCCCGCGCGGACCTCGCTCTGCGGGAGATCGGGATCGTTGTTGAGTGGTGAGACGGTCCCTGCCATCGAGGACGGTGACGACGTCTGCTGCCTCTTGGGTTGTGCGTTCTTCATTGTCAGCCCCTTCTTCCTGGTTCGGGTGAAGATAGACCGGGTCCACCCAGACCCCCCCCCCGTCTATTTTCATTGTACCCATATCTCGCATCACATCTTGCTGGGACGCACCGTTACAATGATTTCCCAAAGATTGTATAATGGTTAACTTGTTTGACGCAGGGTTAACGTACAACGCGGCTGTCGGACAAGTACCCGATATGCCGCCGCCTGGTTCGGGTTTGATTTCAAAAAAGTTTATATAGGCGCCTTGGTTGGCATCCCCGTGATTAAATTTCTTTTGTACTGTAAAATTATAAGACAAAAAATACCGCATTAAAAGCAGCGTTTTTTAATTATCATCATCTAAATTTGATATAAAATCATCTAAATCTAAATAATTAGGGGTTCCGTCACCATCAGTATC
>JBDOMX010001212.1:0-5421 GCA_039831615.1 Planctomycetaceae bacterium | reverse complement strand
CCAACGCATACAACGGGGACGACGAACAGAACTTCGCTCGTTTCTACCCGCGACGCATGTCGGCCGAGGTCATGCTGGACGCGATCAATGACGTGGCGGGTGCAAAAAACAGTTTCAACAAGCAGCCGGTGGGAGTGCGCGCTGTCGCGCTTCCCGATGATTCGGCCAACAGAGAATCGTTCTTCCTGCGTGTCTTCGGCCGTCCGCAGATGGATACAGCCTGCGAATGTGAACGCACAGCTACCGCCGACCTGGCCCAGAGTCTGCACCTGATCAACTCCGAAGCCATGCATAAAATCCTCGGCGCGTCCGGCGGGCGGGCGGACACCTTGTCGCGTGAAGCCGCTGGCGACGCCACAACACGAGTCACGGATCTTTACCTGCTCGCGCTGTCGCGAAAACCAACGGACGGCGAATTGAACGTCGCTTTGAACCACGTGCGCAAAAAACGCGCGGCGTCGGAAGCCGACCCGCAGACACTGCCGATCCAGCAAGCCGTCAAAGAGGCCTACGAAGACATCATCTGGGTCGTCGTCAATACCAAAGAATTTCTATTCAATCACTGAAATACATTGCCGTCACTATATTCGCTCGAGTGCCGATGGATATTCAACACACCGCACGGTCACGTGAAATGCCAAACCCCAGACCACTCATCGCGTGCTGTTTTCTGCTGTTTTGGGCCCTGCAACAGTCCGCGGTTGCGCAACTGCCAACAGCCGATGTGGTCCGTTTGAGTCCACCCGCCGCCCGTGCGGGTGAAACCGTCAGCGTTGGCCTTTACGGATCGAATCTCGACGACCTCAGCGAACTTCGGTTCACACACGACGGGATCACAGCCCGCCGCGCAATGCAGCCCCCCGGTGAGTTCTTTCCGAAGCCGCGGCCGAGCGGTTCGAGTTTTTCTGTGACGGTGGCCGCAAGCGTCCCGCCGGGCATCTACGAAGCGCGCGCCGTCAGTTTCTTCGGACTGTCCACATCGCGGCCGTTTGTTGTCGCAGCGAAGAAGTCGAACGAAATTGCCGAAACTGGCGACCACACGACGCAAGACAAAGCGATGCCTATCGACGTGAATTCCATCATCAATGGAAGCGTCCCCTCGCGCGGTATTGATTGGTACCGATTTCGAGCAAAGGCCGGCCAACGGGTGTTGCTTGAGCTGCACGCGGAACGCATCGATTCGCGCATGGACGGCCAGTTGATCGTGACGGATCTGGCGGGACGCGAAATCGCACGCAATCGAGACTGGTACGGACGCGATCCATTCCTCGAAGTCCGTGCCCAACACGACACCGATTTCTTGCTTGCCGTTTCCGACATTTTATACCGAGGCGGCAACGAGCACTTCTATCGTCTGAGTATCTCGGACCGACCGCATATTGATTTTGTCTTCCCACCAGCGGGTCAGGCCGGTTCCAATACGGCCTACACGATCTACGGCCGCAATCTTCCAGGCGGCAACCTCAGCCACATTTCGCTCAACGGCAACTCGCTGGAATCGGTGGCGGCCACCATCGAATTGCCCGCCGCTTCCACCACTCCGCCGGGCTATCATCCGGGACAGCCCCGGCAGGGCCTGTTACGCGGATTCGATTACACATACAAGGACTCGAATGCTGTCCGCATCGGCTTTGCAACGGCGCCGGTCGTTGTCGAGCATGCTGACCAGGACATGCAGACGATCGCTGTTCCGAGTGAAATCGCCGGTCGGTTCGATGCAGCAGACGACGAAGATGTGTTTCGCTTCGTAACGAAAAAAGGCAAGACCTATTGTCTGGAGGTCATCGCCGACCGTATGGCCTCGAATGTCGATCCCTGGATCATCGTACATCAAATCAAACAGGAGGCAGACGGTACACAAACGCTGACGCAGATTGCCGAGAATGACGATCTGCCGACGTTCTTCAGTGTCCACGGAAAAGAGTCGATCAACGCCGACACCTGCGATGCAGCCCTGGCATTCACCTCGGCCCAGGACGGCGAGTATCAAGTCACGATCATCAACCAATACGGCGACGGCGGCCCCGCTCATCTGTATCGCCTGGCCGTACGAGAACCGACTCCGGATTTCGATCTGATCGCAACCACCGAACGCCCACTACCCACAGGTCGCACGGGTTATTCGGTGACGCCGCATCTCCGACGGGGCGCGAAGTGGGGAGTCCGAATTATCGCTCCACGGCAAGACCAGTTCGCAGGCGACATTGTCGTCACAGCGGTCGACTTACCGCCTGGTGTTACCGCCCGACCTCTGACACTCAGCGGCAAAACCGACCACGGTATTCTCGTTTTTTCCGCCGCTGCTGATGCGAAATCGTGGGCCGGCGATATTCGGATCGTCGGTAAGACTCGGGTTGGAGATCGAGAACTCATTCGGACGGCTCGTTTCGCATCATTGGTCTGGGGACACATCTTCGCCGACTCGATCCGGGTGAGATCACGCTTGACCCAGCGCGTGCCTTTGTCGGTCAACGGATTCGAAGCGGCACCGGTGGTCATTGACCTCGGCGAAAACAAGGAATGGACCGTCGAGGTCGGTCAGAAACTGGAATTGCCCATCAAGGTCACGAACCATTCTCGTAAAGGCACGTTGACCGTCGAGCCGTTTGAATTATTCGGCATGTTGCGCAGCCCGCCGACCGTCAATGTTGCTGAAGACGCGACCGAAGCGACGTTGACCATCAACTTCGCTCCCAACGGCAATTTTCTGGTCAAACCAGGCCGTTATCAATTTGCACTGCTCGGCACCGGCATCGCCAAATATCGCCAAAACGTACCGGCCAGCGAACAAGCGAACGCCGAGAAGCAACGCCTTGAAACCCTTGCCACAATGCTCGAGACAGCAGCCAAACAGGCCGAGGCCAAGGCCGTCGAGGCCCAGCGGGGAGTCGATCTTGCGAAACGGAAAGCGGCGTCCGCAACACCCGATTCGAAAACCGCTCTCGAACAAGCCGTGATCACTGCCCAGGCCGCGTTCGCTGCCGCAGACAAAGTCTCGAAGCAAGCCGCCGCCAAAGTCAAACGCTTGGAAGCCGTCCGTAAAAACGTGGCTGCAACGGCAGAATCCGCCGAGAGATCGGCGACCGTAAAAGACAACAAATTCGCCGCCTGGTCAAACCTGATCACAGTGCATGTCACGCAACCAACGAAGAAATAAATCCACGGGTCAAACCGTTCCGTGACGTGCGAAGCCAAATTCGATTCGAAGCCCTGCGTCGAGCTCAGAAACTCCGCCGCAGCGCGGTGTCGTCAACGCAGTTGCAATGACGCCGCGCGACTGCCCGTGTGCGGCTCGGCCAGCGTGTCAATCCAGTGCACCGACCGTTGTTGTTTTGCGAGTCCCACCACGGCGACCCCTGCACTGCTCAGGGCGAAACTTCACGCGGAAACATGCCGCATGACGTGTCAACCAGCGACGAATTCGGTGCGAGGCAATACAGGTTGCGAACGCAGCGGATCAACAATCGGTCACCGGAAATGGCGGGTGTGGCCATGACGACATCCTGCATGTCGTTGGTCGCGACTCTCTGGAAGACATCGCCTGGTTTGATCACAGTGATTTGGCCACGTTCACTGGCAAAGTAGATGGACTCACCGCTTGCGACGGCTGAGGCCGAGTAGGTCTGGCTGCCTGTGCCGACGCGTTGACGATAGATCAGAACTCCAGTTATGGCGTCGCGCACATCCAACCGACCGTTATCGTTGCAGGTATAGAGTCGCTGGCCCGTGACCAGCGGCGTCGGCATGTAGGATCCGCCTCGGGGCTGCCACCAGGCGAGACCGGAGTTTTCGGAGTCATGACCCGAGGGCGTCAAGTCTCCGACAGCCGTCGGATGGATGGCATACGTCGGACTGCGGCCGTGACCGTTCGTCAGATATATCAATCCGTTGGCAAACAGCGGTGTGGGTACTGGAACGTCTCCTCCGTGGTTCAGATGCCAGATTCGAACGCCGGTCTTCCAATCGTACCCCGCCATCTGATGATAGCCATTACACACAATTTGCTGTCGATCCTGTGTCGGTACGACCAGCGGTGTTGACCATGTGGCAACTTCTCCAGCCCGATCAATCCGACGAATCTCCGCGCCCGTTTTCAGATCGATAATTGACACAAAGTTGGCATTCAGGCAGTCGCATTGGACGACGATGTGCCCGTTGTGAATCACGGGAGAACTGGCAAATCCCCATTCCAGATCCGGGGCATCGTAGGGCCCGGAATGCAGTTTGCCAAAACCTCGTTTCCAAACCGGTCGGCCGGCGATATCGAAACAGTGCAGGCCCTCCGATCCGAAGAACGCAACCACAAAGTTGCCATCCGTTGCCGGAGTGCAGTTGGCATGAGATGATTTCAAATGTCGCTTGATTGCGGGCTCACCGACATGCACATCGCGCGTCCATAGAACTTTTCCTGATCGGAGCTGCAGGCACATGAGCTGCCACGTCCACACACCGGTATCCGCGGCCGACGCGCCCCCAGCACCGGCCCAACCGGTTGCCACCGAGGGATGGTCCGTATCCGCATTGATGGCCGTTGTCACAAACACGCGATCGCCCCAAACGATCGGGGCGGAGTGTCCCAGGCCGGGTAGCGGGGTCTTCCATGACACGTTGTGTTGCGTCTGAACGTCCCACTCGGCTGGTGGATTGCCGCTGCCGATTCCCAGACCACCGTGTCCGCGAAACTGAGGCCAGTTGTCGTCCCCAGACGTCGGAGCTGAAATCACGTGGGCGACGAGTGCCACGATCAGGAATTGGGTCTTCATCCGAGAATTCATCCCTTCGAGTTCTGCCAAGTCTGCCTTCAAGCAGAGATTCCGCCCTGACAGTGCGGGTGACTCCATTGGCAACCCGGCTGCACACCGACATCGTGCAGGTGACACGGCTGCCTGCGTCGTCTATTGTACGGTTGACCGTATTCGCTTGACGCCCGGCGGTAGGAGGCTCTCATGATCCGCGTGTTTGCTGTCAGTCTGCTGGTATCCGGGACGCTTGTGCTTGCCGATGAGCCCCGCTCCCCCAAGCTCACGGCTCCGGCTGGGTGGGGTGGCGAAACCATTAAGCTCCCGCCGGGATTTGCACCCGATATGAAACTGAAGGGTTCTGAACATATTCGGTTCGCACCCGGGATGATGAAACCCAATTCGGATTCCTTCTTCTCCTATGCGTTTGCGTTCGAGCTGCAGCCGAAACCCGTTCTGACAGAAGCCGTTGTAAGAGATGAGTTCCTGAAATACTACCGAGGACTGTGCAAAGCCGTGCTGAACGGAACGCGTCCTGATGTCAATCCGTCGCAATTCACACTCAAGCTGAAACGCGTGGAATCCGCTGCGAAGACGCCTGCGAAGACAGCGACTGAAGATCGCACGACGCGGTATACAGGCACTCTTGACTGGGTCGAACCATTCGCCACCAAAAAGCCGC
>JBDOMX010000600.1:0-23866 GCA_039831615.1 Planctomycetaceae bacterium | reverse complement strand
CTTGACGTCGAACACTGGAGCGGACACACCGGCTGCGTCATTCTGGCTCCCCAGCTGACACAGTTAACCAAGACCGCCGTTGGACTTCCTCATTATGACGAAGCAACTGAACGCCAGCGCCGTGACGGGATGTGCTGGACGACTGACAACGAACTCTACAACGAAGGTTCTGCATTCAAGGTCACGTGTCGTACTCAGGACGGCGTGATCGTGACATTGATCGCTGACAACTACTTTGGCTACTGCAAGAAGGAAGTCAAAACACAGCTCAGCTACGCCACGAATCTCGCCGGAAACTACGAGGAGGAGCACGCAGGTGGCGCCCTCGCCTTCGCCAGCTTCAGTCTGGGTGACGAATTCGTGGCTGCGGCGCATCGGTACAGCGATCGAACATTTCATGATGTTGTCAGGGATTATGAGGGTCGCCTCGATGTGCGACACGAAGGCTACGCTGTCGATCGGATGTATCCGACTTTGATCTACGTGCCGGAAAACAGCGTTGCCACCGTTTACGACCAGACCGTGTCGTGGACGAACGATGAAGGGACACACTCTATCCCGCTGACGCCGCGTCACGTGTATATCACTCCCTGTGGCTACAAAGTTCATCTTGAGAAGCATCCGGCCGCCCCGACCTGGCGGCTGATTGGAACGGCTGCGGAAGGTGTCTTCTGCCATAAACCGTGTACCGTGAGCGGCGGCGGGAAGAGCGAAATCAGCAAGTCGATCGCGGACTATCTGCTTCACGGGCCCATCTTTGTGGCTGACATCGACAAAGACCTGGATCTGGCGCAGGAAATATTTGATCGGGACTACTCGGATCGCTGGAGTCCGACCGGAAGCGTCCAGCCGGATTATTCCGCAGAACCTTCGCGTTCCCTGCTCGACCCGAGTCGTTCGCTTGGCAGCGTCGTCAAGCTGCTGACACCGTCGACGGATTATACGGCGGAATACAATGCATGGCTGGAATCGCTGCCTGGCTACATCTATGCAGTTGTCTTCATCATCAAACGCATGCATCGCGGTGGCGAGGATGCGGACTGGAAGGAGCGGTTCACAGTTGACATCGTGAATGGTCATTCGGGCCACGAACTGAAGTACGGCGATCGAAAACTGGTGGGCACCTATCTGCGAGTTGGCCTGCTGGGTGAAAAGAAATGGCGAACATATAAGTTGAGGCAGGACTTCGCTCCCGCGCAGAAAATCCAGACCGAAGACGACATCAGTGTTTCGGTGGTCGTGCCGGGCAAACGCCTCAGTGCACTGGGGCCTCGGGCGGGGAATCCAACCAGCTACAAATTCACGAAAAACTGTGAGTACCGACTGTTCCAGCGCCCCGACGATGCAATCCACCGAGGTCTTGACAAACAGACCGAAGCGGACCTTGCCCGCGATGACAATTTCATCGTAAATTTTGAACCGTTGTCTCGTGATCAGATTCGCGATATCTGTGATCGCGCGGTGGATCTCAGTCAGTTCACTGAGCCAATGCAGAAGCTCCTGCTGGAGGCACGGGATGAAGACCACGGCTACGTTGTCTGCTCGGCTACACCGCGGATGATTGACGGTGCACCGAGCAAGAATCCTCGTTACCTGCAGCTGCGGCTGGATTTAATCAATCCCTTCGATCGCTATGTGGGTGAAGTGGGTGTGAGGCTCGCCCGCGCGATTCCGTTGCACAATCCCGTCCATCAACCGGTGCATTCAGTGCTGATCGGGCGACGCAATAATCCTGCCGATTACGACAACGGGATCCGACCACTCGCCGTCTACAATCCAATTCACTACCAGGAGCTGCCCGAACTGTTCATGGACTTCATCAGCGCACTGACCGGTAAGAGCCCTTCCACCACAGGTGCCGGCAGTGAAGGGGCACTGACCAAGGGGCCCTTCAATGCTCTGTTGCCAATCACGGATCTCAATGCCGCGCTCGTCAGCTATCTGCTGACCGGACTTGCAGGATTTTCGACGCCGGCCGGGCACATTGGTTCCAATGTTCGTGTCGACCATGATATCAGTCTGTTGATTCCGGAGATCTGGTGTCGACTCACACCGGAAGAGCGTGAGCCAGAGACGCTGCTGCAGGACGGCCTGCTCGAAAAGCTGGAAGACTATGAATTTGACGGCAGGCCGATTCTGGCCAGTCGCCTTGGATACAGGATTACGTCACGCTTCATTCGGACATTTGCCGGGCGGGTCTTCGACAATCCTCGCAAAGTCTTCGACGATGCCATTCTGCGACCGGAAACTCAGGATGAAGCAGCCTTTGCGGACGGCATTTTGCACATCACCGAGGCTCACCAGCGAGTTTCCAGGAACTACTTTGAAGACGGCTCCATCGATCTGGCCTGTCCACCGTTGCGAGCACTGCTGCACATCATGGCGGAAGGTCATTACCAGGGAAAAGATGCCTCAGACGCCGATTTTCGCGACATGTTCAAACCGGCGTCGATGCTGAATGCGGACTGGTACATGGAACGGCTGAAGACACGCAGACAGCGAGATCAGGCCCTTTGGCAACGGCATGTGAAGTCTCTAAGGAGTTTCCTGAGCCAACCGGAATTCGCAGCAGATGCAGCGGAGCTGGACATCGAATCCCGTCTGCAAATTGCCAGACAGGAATTCGAACGCGTCTCCGGTTCGGCATACCTGCAGGAGTTGCACGGCACTCTGGGGGCTGACCGCTTGAGTTAGCCCGGATTATTCATTCGAAATGTAGGCCGGACCCGGCAAACCCTTGCAGTGCCGGAACTTCGGTCGCACTGATGTTAAGATGATTGCGTGCACTCTGCGTTTTGCCATTCGATGGGTTTGCGCCGTTCCGGCAACGTTCGCGACTTGCGGTCCGTCTATGTGAATGATTTGAGTTAGAAAAGTTGCTGCGGTTCCAATGTCCCTCCCGAATCCGGTTTTTGTGGAATTCGGGTGGCCACTGCAACGTTGCTGCTTGAGCCGTGCGGTTCCTCGGTCCAGAATCCCGATTCAATGTGGTCTGTGCGAACGTGCAGCGAGTCCGCGGCACGACGTCCGAACCAACGGGATCAGAAGACCAGCGCAGATAAGAATTGGTTGACTCATGAAATACCTGCTTCTCGTTGGACTGCTTTTCACGCCACGCTGTCATGCCGAGGTCAAACTGCCCCGAATCCTCGGTTCAGGGATGGTGCTGCAAAGAGAGAGCGAGGTTGCGATCTGGGGTTGGGCGGATGCCGGTGAGAACGTGACTGTCGCTGGAGACTGGTTGAACGAATCGGCAAGTGCAACGGCCGACTTACACGGCAGGTGGCGACTTCGCATTCGAACCGGCGCAGCTGGCGGACCGCACACGATCACCATTTCCGGTGAAAACAGCCTGACCCTGGATGACGTCCTGTTCGGTGAGGTGTGGATCGGGTCGGGGCAGTCCAACATGGAAATGCCGCTGGTCAGGGTGTCGGGTGCTTACACCGGAATTAACGATTCGGCACATGAAGTGGAGCAGTCGGGCTTCCCCGAAATTCGGCTGTTTCAAGTGGGTAATTTCAGCAGCCGGGAACCACTGGAGGATGTGGAAACCGGGATCGAGATGTATGGAATACCACCTGCCGCCTGCCAATGGCAGGCCTGTTCATCCCGCACGGTTCCACACATTGCAGCAACCGCCTACTTTTTCGCCCGTACGCTTCACCAAAAGCTCAATGTCCCCATCGGCATCATTGACTCATCATGGGGTGGGACATCCGCAGAAGCATGGACGCCGGCAGCCGGTTTGCAGGCTCTGGGATACACGGCAGAATTGAAGCAGGCATCTGAATTGCCTCAGAAGGCTGATCAAAAGATTCCCACGCGGCTCTACAACGGGATGATTCATCCGCTGCGTCATTTCACGATTAAGGGAGTCATCTGGTATCAGGGAGAAGGCAATGCATCGCGCGCGGCGAAGTATCGCGAGCTGTTTTCGACGATGATCGCCCAGTGGCGACACGCATTCGGTTCGGCCTTCCCTTTCTACTTCGTGCAGATTTCGCCATACAACTACAATGCGGTCAATGCCGCGTATCTTCGTGAGGCGCAACTCGAAACACTGGCATTGGAGGGAACCGGAATGGCAGTGACCATGGACATCGGGAATCTCACCGACATCCACCCCAAAAACAAACAGGAGGTCGGCCGGCGCCTGGCACTGTGGGCACTGGCAAGAGATTATGATCGAGAGAGCGTGTACTCAGGGCCGTTGTATCGCGACGCGACGTTTCTTGATGGACGGGCGCGTCTGAGATTTCGGTCTGTCGGCAGTGGATTCATGACGACTGACGGCAAGGCACCGAGTCATTTCGAAATCGCCGGTTCCGACATGATGTTCCACCCGGCGACTGCTGTGATCGAGGGTGAGGAACTGGTGGTGTCGGCGCAGCAGGTTGCTGATCCACGAGCAGTGCGGTACGCATTCACCAGCGCAGCTGAGCCAAACCTGATCAACAAAGAAGGTCTGCCGGCCAGTTCTTTTCGCACAGACCGCTGGTGATTCGCGGCCAAACGATGCGGTCTGCCGGGCCGATTGACTCGCTCGGTACGCTGGCGGCAGTCGGGCATCCTGACCAATGCTGCAACGTGGTGTCACTGGAAATGAAGGAGTCGTGTCATCAGCCCGCTTGAAGACTTCCTGTCACACCTGTCCCAGAATCACGTCACGCTCAGGGAGCTGTACTGTTCGTCAGTGAACCAGTGTACTCACGTTATCTCGTGAAGCTTCGTTCTGGTTCAGACAAAGGCCTGACTGTCTATTTTTGACAGCAGCCAGTGATCCACGAAGCGGACGTCGCTGCTTTCGGGATCCATGACGGTATCCGTGACTCGGACCTCCGGCTCGCCACCGGCCAGTCGAGCCAGTTGCACTGCTTCCACGTTCTGAGCGAGCTCTTCGCTGGAGGCGGTACGCGACACAGTCCACAGCAGTGACTTGTCCCGCAGAGTTGACGCCATCAACGAGTGAACGACCGCACGTTCACAGGCAGGACTGAACAAGACCGCCCCCGCGTACCATTGAGGCATCTGGGTGAGCTGTTGCAGAGCCACGTCAGCTCCGACACCGGCTCCGGCAAGAAAAATACGTTCACTATGAATGTGGAAAGCCTGACGCAGGCGACGAATCGTGACACTCAGGAGATCACGCAGAGAAACCGTCCCATAGTCAAGCAGCTCTGAATTCCAGCCGAAAGAGCTGCCATCCGCCAGCGGCTGATTTCCCTGTATTCCAAGTCCGATGTAGTTTTGACGACTGACCGCGCCCATCACGGACTCGATCTGTCCCTCGTGGTGTCCGTCTTCATGGAACCAGACGACGAGCGGGTACGCGTAGTTTTCTTCGTATCGCTCGGGAATGTAGATCGAGACCGGCCAGTCACTGTTCGCGGGTCCGTCGGAAACAGGCGAACCGGCCCCCTGCACTTCCAGCAGTTCGCGCAGCTCAAGTGGCAAATCACCGCTTGCCTCCGGCCGGCTGATTCCATTTGGGAAGGAACCGGGACCGTGTACTCGATTGAACATGTTGAGAGTTCCGTAAGATCCAGAGAGCAATGTTCTAAAATGCTGCAGACGTCACTGTTACTGAAAACTGCGTGTAGCAAATGACCGTGATGGATGGTGCGTCACGCCAACCCGAAAACTGTCTTTCACGATTTCTTTGAATGGAAAGTGGCGACCGGGGCAGGCCGTCGCACGGATTTGCCGGTGGCCCTTAACGTTTTTCTGAGCGATTTCATAACGATCCGTCAGCATTCGTATGAGTGAAGTGACCGACTTGCGCTGGGCTTCCGTCGGTGCTGATTCTTCGAAGTTACCAATCAAACAGATTCCAACTCCTCGACCATTGTGACGCAGGGTACCGGAGTGCGCACCATGTAGCTGCTGCTTCCATCGAAACGTCGGAGAGATTGTTCCATCCGGCATGCCGTTGCCGTTACCAATTACAAAATGATAACCAATCCCCAGCCACGGATTGCCGTTACCATCCCTGCGACTTTGATGGTCTCGATGAATCGATTCAACACTTCCACGGGTCGTTGCAGAATGATGGATTACAACAAATTCCCAGCGACGTTCAGGAACCTGAACATTCCACCGGAAATCTTTTGATGTGCGCGTCGCGACATCGGGACGCGGTGAACGTCCTCCTGCCTCGTCGGCAGGAACTGTTCCCGTGTCTGTGAGGATGAGCACAACCACGATGAAGCGTACGCACATGTGCCGGAACTCCGGCGATACCAACAGTGTCACCATTCCCAAACGCAGAAAGATACAGACGACTCTATCCACCGCACATCGGCCAGTCAATTCGCGGGAAACGCATGGCAGCCTGAGACGGACCTCGGCGGAGTTTCGCGCATCAAACTGGCCAATTCACGCTGACTTTGCGGTGAGAAAAAGGGGCGTTCAGGTCGACGATTCCTGCCCCGTTTGCCCCGTCAGAGTTATCTCGGCCATTCTAAGTCATTCAGAAAATTGCATCGCAGTTTTCTCAGGGTCCGTTGCCAGCCTGCGGCGAAATCAGTCCACAACGCCTAATGCTGAAAGTCAACATTCCCTCAGAATCGGCTGCAGCCTCTCGTGAATTCGTTGATTCGAACTCAGCCGGAGGGTTCTTCACCTGTGAATCAGCTTTGTGACCAAATCTGCAGCATGGTCAGTGCCCGCCAGGTGAAACTCTCAGTACTCCATGCGCGGGATTGTTGAAACCCGAGGAACCAAAAGATGGCCGCGAAAGACAAACGCCGTAAATCTGTCGTCGATGCTCGCGTTCAATGGATGCTGGCGGGCCGGGTGATCATGCACTTTTGCCTGTTCATCTGTGCCGGAATGTTCTTTGGGCTGATCTTTCAGTATCTGACCAACCCGATCGGTACTCTGCCGGAACACCTGGCAATGTTCTGGAAGCAAAGTGCTCCGTTGCTGATCGCGATGTTCTGCATGATCCCGGTTTTTGTTCGGGACACGTTGACGCTCAGCAATCGAATTGTCGGACCGATCTGCCGACTGCGGGACACCGTCCGACGTCTCGGCAATGGCGAGGACGTCCCGCCCCTCACGTTCCGGAAGAAGGATATGTGGGATGATCTGCCGGGATTGTTCAATCACATGATGACCGAGTTGAGGTCCGCAAAATCACCGGCGTCGCCGGCGTCTGACATCACTCCAAACGAGTCGGCATCCGAAATTCCAACCGAACACTCGCCGCAACTGGTTGAAGCCTGACCGTTTTGATCGAAGTGCTTGCGCCCGACTTTCAGGAAAGTTGATCTGCCACCATGGCTTCTCCACGGAACCAACGCAGTAAGAATGGCCTGATAAGCGGCAGCCGCTGGTTCGAATTGCTGGAATCGCGAGTGAATGGTACGCCGAGGCAAATTCGCCCATGAAACGTCATCCACTAAACTCTCAGAAGAACCCAACAAACTGCCCGGTCGACGCGCCGTGGCGGCAACAGAATTTGCGGTGTGTCTGCCCCTGATCGTGGTGCTGCTGCTGGGCACACTCGAAGCATCGACGATGATTTTCTTAAAACAGTCTCTTAGTATCGCCGCATATGAAGGCGCACGAAGTGCAATTACTGCGGATGCAGTGGCGGTGGACGTCGAGACTTCGTGCAACATCATTCTCAGTCAACGGAATGTCGCGGGAGGAACCGTCGTGGTGACTCCAGCTCCACTCGAGAGTCAGCCCGTCCGATCCTGGATCACAGTGACAGTTTCGGCGCCGGCCAGCAGTAATTCCGTCATTCAGGGCTTGTTCTACAGCAGTCATACGGTGGCAGCGCGTGCTTCAATGATGAAGGAATACTGATCATGCGGACGATGCAAGTGGAAACGCCTCTATCCAGTCAGAGTGCAGCGAACCGCCTGTCTTCGTGTCCCCGGCACCGTCGGGGCGCGATGGTGATTCTTGTGCTGGTTTGTTTGCCGGTCATCCTGGCCTTTTCCGTATTCACAATCAATATTGCCTGGATGCAGCTGACGCGGACGGAACTCAGAACAGCAACAGACGCAGCGTCTCGTGCGGGAAGTCGGACGTTGAGTCTCACTCAGGATATTGATGAGGCGCGTACTGCTGCTGTGGCCGGAGCCGGCAACAATCTGATCGCCGGCGATCCATTGCTGCTGGCTGCAGCGGATGTTCAATTTGGTTTTACGTCGCCGCAGACAACGGGACCGTGGACGTTCGCAGCAAGAGACCCTGCGGCCACGGACATCAACGCGGTGCGAATTACCGGGCGGCGCGTTGCCGGATCACCCAGTGGACCAATATCAATGCTGTTCGGTGGCTTGTTCGACCGCACAACATTTGAACCGATCAAGACGGCCACTCAGACTGATCGTGATGTCGTGCTGGTTCTTGACCGGTCAGGGTCAATGGGAACCACGACACCGACCGGGACGCGATGGACCGATCTGCAGCTTGCGGTCGATACCTTTCTGGACACGCTGGAGCTCACCCCGCAGGACGAACAGGTGGGACTTGGCCACGTACTCCACCGCCGCAACTTCGGACATCAACCTGACGTTTGACTACCAGGCAATTCGCGATGCGGTTGCCCTCCACAGCCCGAATGGATATACGGCCGTCGGACTGGGGATCGAATCCGGCCAGTCGACAGTGATGGATCCAGCGTACACACGGACATTTGCTAACAAGACGATTGTGGTGATGACCGACGGAATTCATAACACCGGCGTCGAACCCGAAGTGAGCGCCGCAGCAGCTCACAATGATGACAACATCACCGTGCACACAATCACTTTCAGCGAGGGTGCGGATCAGGACCATATGGCGCTTGTTGCCGGCGACGGCGGCGGTTCACACTGGCACGCCAATGATCAGGCCTCCCTGCTCCAGGTCTTTGAGGATGTTGCAAACAATCTGCCAACCCTGATCACCGAGTAAAGACTGAATTTGACAGAGCAGGAATAGAAGGTGCCTCCAGTGAAACGACCAGCTCAACCGTTATCTCGGTGCGGGATTCGACACATCGACGGATGTTGCAGTTCCCAAAGGCGGAACGGGGCAACCATTCCCGAATTTGCCATCGTCGCGCCCCTCTTTTTCGTGTTGTTGTTCGCCGGGATCGAGTTTTCGGTTCTGAGTACGATCCGCAGCACCGCCAACAACGCCGCCTATGAAGGAGCACGAAAGCTGGTGATCCCAGGCGCCGACGCGGCAACCGGCATCGCTGAGGCACAACGAATTATGTCAATTGTGGGGGTAAATCACCTGACCGTCACAGTCACGCCTGCCACCCTCACTGATGAAACACGAGATGTCACGGTACGGGTCACCGTGCCCTACACCGAGAATGCCATCATCGCGCCATGGTTCACCGGAGGACTCATCATTAACTCCGATTCAACGTTGCGGACCGAACGCTACGGCGGAATCGGCGGGGCATAGGCGTACGTCGCCCACGTCTCTATGCCTGTTCCTGAGCCAGCTGCTGACGTTCCATCAGCCGCTGGTTGTAGGCAGCGATGGTTTCCTTGCGCCTTAACATGCCGATCAACTGATCGGGCGATTCCACACTGAGCACCGGCAGCTCATCAAGATTCAGAGCTGTGAATTTCTTCATGGCGATGTTGAGATCGTCGGCGGGGGCGACGCTGAGAAATGGCGATGTCATCACATCAGCGGCATCGGCAAGTTGCCAGATCGATTCGTCGTACAAATATCGGCGAACATCATTCGTCGAAAAAATCCCGACCATCGCATGATTGTCATCGACAACTGGAAAATAATGCTGCTGTGTGCGAGTCAGCAGTTTGACGATCGATGCCAGCGGCATCGCTTCCGGGACCGTATCAATACGCCGGTCCCGGCGGTACACATCGTTGACCGTGATTCCTTCCAGCACGTCGATCAGGAAGTCGCCACGATGAGCGGGGGATTCAAGTCGAGAGGGGACCTGGCGTTCGTACAGCGTCCAGCGGGTCGACATCAGAAAGCACAAGGTCGACACCCACATGGCCGGGAGCAGCAACTGATAACTGCCAGTCATTTCTGACACCATAATGATGGTTGATATCGGTGCATGAGCGCAGCCCGCAAAAAAACCTGCCATGCCCACCATTCCAAATGCGCCCGGATGAATTTCGTGAGGCCAGTACATCGCTGTGATCTGACCAACCGCGACTCCGACGCACCCACCAATCACCATCGAAGGACCGAAGACGCCGCCCGAGCCGCCGGAACTGATCGTCAGTGAGGTCGTTACGATCTTGACGGCAGCCACAGTCAACAGCAGTCCCACACTCAGATCAAAAGGAGATTTGAGTGCTGTTTGCAGGATGCCATAACCGGTCGACAACACAGCCAGGGTATCTTCATTCTGATCCTGACTGAAGTACAACGCGATGGCCACCAAACCCGTGAGGCCCGCTCCGATCGCTGGCCGAATCATGCGTGGTCCCGGCATTCGAGCGAACAACCGGTGCATTTCCTGAAAGCACCTGGTGTAGAGAAAACCCACACCGACGAGTACCAGTGCCAGCACACTGTACGGCAGCAGTTCAGCAATTGACCGCATTTCGAACTTGGGAAGGACTCCAAAAACATGTCCGAAGCACAAATCGGCCGGAAGAAACAATCCATAAACCGAGTACGCGACGATGGACGCGATGGCCGATGGCACGATCACATCCGATTCAATATCGGCTTCTCGATAGAGGATTTCTCCTGCGAACAGTGCGCCCGCGAGCGGAGCACGAAATACGGCTCCCACACCCGCGCCCATTCCAGCAGCAAGAAGAATTCGGCGGTCATGAGCAGACAGTTTTAGAATCTGCCCGACGCAGGAGCCCACAGAAGCGCCAATTTGAGCGATGGGGCCCTCGCGACCGCCAGAGCCACCGGTGCCCAGAGTCAACGCTGATGCCAATGTTTTGATAATCGCGACCCGGGGCGAAATGTTCCCGCGTTTGTCGTGAAACGCCTCGATCGCGCCGTCCGTTCCATGTCCTTCGGCTTCCGGGGCAAATCGGTAAACAAAGAATCCGGAAACCAAGCCGCCGAAAATCAAGACGCCGATGATGGCCAACGGAGAAATCGTTCCCGATTGCGCGTCGAACAGATGATATTCACCGTCGGCTCCTCGGGGATGGAATTCGCTGGCGTACCAAAGGATGTAATGTCCAACCGACTCCATGAGAACCTGAAAGACGATCGCTGAGCCGCCTGCGAGGACTCCCACCAGGGCGGACAGCACCAGCCAACGGCCGTTGAGCAGCTCCGAAAGTGACTTTCGCTTGCGGGCAGGCTTTGCGGTCATGACGGTCGCGAACGTGGATGAGTTCGTCGGAAGGCACCGGGCTGATGACGGACCCGCTGACCCCTGTGCAAGGTCGGCAGTCTGGTCCTGAGACAGGCCAATTGCCTGATCTGGACTGGCCTGTGGTAGCAGCGGCCGGCTGAAACCAGGCTCCGGGCGCCGATCACCAGTGATGCCCGGCGTCAACAAAAAAGAGAAGGGCCGAAGCATATCCTGCTTCGGCCCTTCTCGGACGTCGTTTCAGCATGTTTCAGCGCGATTCTCAGACGCTGGACAGAGACGACCGTTTCAGTTGCCTGTCCGCCGCCGCGAGGGAATCGTTTCCGTTGCTTTTAAGGATGCAACCGGATCTGCTTCACTGGCTGTCTTTTCACGCACTCGCCCTGTGGCCATGGCGATCAACACATCGGCCTGTTGCAGATGCGCGGGCCGGAAGTAGGGTCGCTTTTGCCCGGCACTCACAATGAACTTCCGAGCAAGATCAGCCCAGCTCATATTATCGGTGCGAGTCCAGACTGCTGCCTGTGCCGACTGGTGATTGAGGCGGCCCGTGCCCACCATGTTAATCAATTCGGCCAGGACGCTGTCGTTCGTGTAACTTTCGACTGGAATCATCTGCATCGCGGTACGCGGATTCGGCTCTGGCTTGCCGTGATTCAGACACACAGACCCGTACGGCAATCGCACGGTTTTCTCGGGTGGAATCGAGAAGAATCCCTGTCCGCCTCCGCCTCCACCCTGGGCTCCACCGCCGCCGCCACCGCCGCCGCCACCAAACCCGCCACCGGTACTCTGGGCTCCACCGCCGCCGCCGCCAGCACCGCCGTTTCCACCGCCAGCTCCGTCCCCGCCTATCTGCTTGTTGATCTGAACGGCAACAAACGCTTCGGGGAGTTCGACCGTCAGTGGTTCGTTAGTGACGTTCTTGATGAACACCGAGCCCCCTTTGGCGTTCTTTGCAACGACTTTGGTCTCCAGCTGGCCCTCATCCATCCCGTCGAACAGGCCGACGCGGTCGGCAGAGGGATCGAATCCAGGACTTGTGATGGGCCGATCACGGCGAGGCTTTGCGGCGTCCGTGGTGGCGGCACAGAGCAGGAGCAGTCCACCGAGGCAAATCGCCCCGGAAAGGTGTCGATGACTGCACAACATGGGGACATACTCCTGTGGAGATGAGTGATCCTGAGAGAAGCTCGGCAGGGGAAAGCAAAGAGCCCTGTGAGATTCGGAAACGTCAATTTGGACCTGAGATCAGTGAGTTTATCGCCTGTTTCCGGCAATTCGCAACAAAAAAGATCGGGATACAACAGAGTCGAGGCCAGGAACCACCCGGAGACACCGGACACGAAAAGCCTCTGGGATGCGGGTGCTTTGTCGATTTCACTGATTGAACTCACAGTCCGACGACAACAGCACCCCCTGGCGAGAGCTGGCCCCGTCAGCCCCTACAACGGGCACGGTCCGCGATAGCTTGCGCGGTCAGCGACAAACTGCCTGAACCTCGTGACGCTCACAGTTGAAGACGTCGATGAAACCCACCATCAGAAGCCAAATCACGGGGTTCGATACACACCCCGACGGGCCAGTTTGGAGGATTACGGAGATCCTCCGCCCAAAAGACAGACCATTAATCTGCGGGAAGCAACCGCAGATGAATGACCAGGGAGGAAGCAGTCATGCTCGTGCTTTCCAGGCAGTGCGATCAGACGATTGTGATCGGCGACTCAATTCGAATTACAATTGTCGATGTCCGAGGCGACAAAGTTCGCCTTGGAATTGATGCTCCGCGCGATATTGCCGTTCATCGCGAAGAGGTTTATGACGCAATTCAGCGCGAGCTGAACGACAAAGAAGCGGAAGCAACCGGCTGAGTGACCAGATGAGCGACTGGTCATGGACCGCCTCAGTTGGTCCTGATGGACGACAAGTGGCCCGCCGACGGGCTGAGGCCACTTGTCGTGAGGAGCGGAAAAGGCAGCATTAAAAGAGTGCCTCAGTTCTACAGCGTATGACGCTCATGCGTGGCCGCGGCGGTCGTGCCAGAGCCGATCATCCATCGACCGCCGCGAGCCGGAACCCGCCACGACGTTTCGAAAACGGCACTATCCGTCTCCACTCGCACCAAACAATGACAGCACCTGCGTCTCCACCGCACGATGGACCAGCAGGACGACGCTGTCGCCCGCCTGCAACTGGTCATCTGCCCCTGGAACTTTGACATGTTCCTTGCGTTCGATGGCGGCCACCAGACACCCGGTGAGCGGCAACTCGCGTAATGGTGCCTGCGTGGCCTCAACGTTCGGGCGAACTTCAATTTCCCAGATCACTGCGGAGTCGCCGGCGACGGGACACCGTTCCCTGACCGGTCCACTGGCGATCAGACCAACGATCTGGCGAGCCATCGCCTCGCGCGGGCTGACGGCCACGTCCACACCTAATCGCTCCAGCACGTTCGCGTAGTCGGGGCTGCGGACGATCGTCAACAGCCGCGGACAACCAAGTTCCTTGGCTTCCACGCCGCAAACGATGTTCTCTTCGTCATGACCGGTGCAGGCGACGAAGACATCTGCACTGCCGACTCGGGCTTCCTCAAGGTCTGCCCGGCTCTTCACGTCAGCAAGCAGCACGGTGCAGCGCGGCAACCTTTCGGCAATCAGTTCGCAGCGGTTGACGTCGGATTCCAGCACAGTCGTCTGACACCTCGTCGGTTCCAGCAGCCGGGCAAGATTAAGCCCTGTCTCTCCCCCGCCGGCGATCACGACCCGCGGCGCCCTGGAGGTTCGGCCCTGAAACCATGATGTCACGTTCTGCAATTCGTCATGACTTCCAATCAGCGTCACATGGTCATCCGGCTGAATGACGTCACTTGCACCGGCTATAAATGATTTCTGCTTGCGACTGATCACTCCGACCCGCACTCCGCGGGGCAGTTTCAGATCACTCAATGGCATGCCGACCGCCCGAGCACCGTGGTCGACGGTGATTCCAAGGACCTCCACACCACCTCGCATGAAATTCTCAACAGTCACCACCGACGTGCTGCGAATATGCCTGGCCAGCTCGAGCGCGGTCAGGTGTTCAAGGCTGATGAGTCGATCGACTGAAAAGTGCCGCTGGTAATCAAACGTGCTGTTGTCCCTGAGTATCGGGTTGAACACGCGAGCCACACTGCGAGACGCGCCCATCTCCCTGGCGACGCTGGCACTCACCAGATTGACCTCATCGCGACTGGTCACGGCGAGGCAGAGGTCGGCCGTCAGCACACCGGCCTGAAACAATGTGGCCGCATCAATTGCAGATCCACACACGGTTTGGACGTCAAATCGCTCTTCCACCCGGCGAAGAACATCTGCCTGTTCGTCGACCACGCATACATTTAATCCACGTTCACACAGCAATTCCGCAAGGGACTGGCCGACTGTGCCGGCGCCCAGGACGACGACATTCATGGGAATGATTCCAAACGAAGGATCCTGCCAGGGCCAATATCGTCTCCCGAACGTCCCGGAGTGCGTCAATCGGGCCAATTGCTCATGGTATTGTTGCAAACAATCGGGGAATTCTGAGGATATCCGACAACAATGTCGAATGGAGGCCGGACTCATCTGGCCGCCTGTTTCCTGAACGACAGGATTCCCGGCGAATCCTGTCGTTCAGGAAAGTCGCCAACTGTGATGCATTGAGTCGTATTCTAACCCCATGGCGGTCCGGTCTGATGTGGATCAAAATCTGCGGAATCACAAATCCCGATGATGCTGCCGTCGTGGTGGGTGCGGGTGCCAATGCGATTGGCCTGAATTTTTATCAGAATTCGCGACGTTTTATTCAGCCGATTCAGGCCCGCCGCATTGCGGAGCAGGTTGCAGGCGACACAGACCTTGTCGGAGTCTTTGTCAACGATCCACCCGATCGAGTGGCACAGGTGGCTCGAGACGTCGGTCTGTCAGCCGTGCAGTTTCATGGGGACGAGACGAAGTCCGACATTCAACGTTTTCAGCGGCTGTGTCCGGGAATTCCCGTGATTCGCGCTTTTCGTATCGGATCTGAAATGTCCTCCTTTGCAACGCAATGGCAGGAATTTGCTGGTCTCGGCACGCCGCTGGCCGCGGCCCTGGTTGATGCGTGGAGTGCGGACGAGTACGGGGGCACCGGACAAACGCTGCACGCGGCGCTGCTGGACGGCCATCAACAGTTGGTTTCGCAGCTGATTCTTGCCGGAGGACTGAAACCGGACAATGTGGCTCAGGCCGTGTCGATGGTGCGGCCCTGGGGAGTCGACGTTGCCAGCGGAGTGGAATCTGCGCCTGGAATGAAATCGGCCGAACTTGTTCAACGTTTTGTGGCAGTATGCCGTGCGGCTTCTCCGGATGGCTCAGCGGTCAGAAAGACACTGCGGCAGAACTCAAACAACAGTCCGCATTGATGTTAAGCTGTAGGGCCCGTAGCGATCATTTCGACGATTGAGGTGATGATGATACCGCAGGTCGCGGCGGTCGATAAACGTGGCATGGCAGACCACGACCTCCTCTTCGACATGCTCAGTGAGCCGAATCTGCTGGTTCTGCGTGCCTATGCCAGCCGCTCGCTGGCCGCCAGGGCAGCCAATCATGAACACGATGGCTGGCTTCAGCGTCTTGAGCCGACAGACGATCTCGACGGCGAACAATTGACGAAGATTCACGGCGATCTCATTGCCCTTGGAATGCTCAAATTCGAACTGACCAATCGAGAGACAGGATTGCGATACCGTGTGAGCGATCGTGGAAACTCGACGCTGGAACGGCAGTCCGTCACGGTCACTGCCGAAATCTTCACGCGTTCAGCAGAAATCAGTCCCGCTGTCGAATCCGCACCGGCCTATTCTCTCGCCGATGCCGCCTGATCGGGAATCCACAGGCGGCTTGAGGTTTCCGGTTCAGCCTCCCTGGAACGCCTGCGTCGTCGCGCCTTCATGCGGACGTACGGAGGAATGTAGCGACCACGATAGCCGAAGTGCGTCACATCGACTGAATAGTCGGCTCGGCAGGGTTCAACAAGATCTTCCAATACAAATCCCGCATGGCACAGTCCGCCGATCAGTTGTTCCCAGCGGTGCAGGAATTCGGCGGCCCCGGACTCGCGATACGACGCATCAACCTGTCCCGGCACCGGACCATCCCGGTAGTATTCCACGCCGATCACGAATTGCTGCCGCTCGTTGCGGTGACTGACCTGTAAACTTGCCGGCTGCTTATGCTGGCTGATGTAGAGTCCGTCGTCGCGCAGGACTCGTGCCACCTCATTGTAGACGCTCCGTAATTCAGGCACGTAACAGGTGCTGACCGGCTGATGAACAATGTCGAAGGTGGCATCTCCCAGTTCCGACAGGTCATCCATCGAAGCCTGAAGCGTGCGCACGCTGAGCTGTCGGCGTTGAGATTCCTTGATATCCAGTTGCAGCATTTCATCGCTGAGGTCCACGACGGTGACGTTGGCTCCGGCCGCGGCGTACAGAATTGCCTGCCAGCCGCCCCCGCACGCCAAACACAGGACATCGGTGCCGTGCAGGGACGATGGCAACCAGCCTCGACCATCCAGCGTCCGGTGGGGATCTGAGATTTCATCGTCGGTGGCCGCCGTGGCGAACAGGCTGCCGGATGTGGCGAGTTGATTCCAAACCCGTCGATTGAGGTCTCGATACTCCGTCGAATCGGCTGGCATTGGGAAAGAATCTTTTGCGAATAGGTTCAGTGAGAACGGAAGGGGCCGATTTAAGTCTCCGAAATCGACGGCGGCCCGGATTCGCATTCTTTGGAATCCCGTGCGGAGCAGAATGGGATCGTCGGAGAGGTCTGGCGAACTGCGTTCCAGGATTCTAACCTGTCCGCCAGACAGTGCCAAAGATCGCTGGCAACTGCCTGCAACATTAAAAAATCAGCGGAGAAAAGATCGGCAGCATGGCAAAGAAGACGATCGAACAAGTTGATGTGAACGACAAAACGGTCCTCATGCGGGTGGACTTCAATGTTCCGCTGGATGGGACAACGGTGACGGATGATCGGCGGATTCGTATGGCTCTGCCGTCCATTGAGTCCGTGCTCGACCGCGGTGGCCGGTTAATTCTGATGAGCCACCTTGGACGTCCAAAACCAGGTGAAGATAATGCTCAGTTCAGTCTGCGGCCGGCCGCCGATCGACTGGCCGAGCTGGTGTCGGCCGACGTGATCTTCGCCGACGACACGGTTGGATTTGATGCTCGTGAACGTGTCGCATCATTGCTGCCCGGCCAGATACTGGTGTTGGAGAATCTACGGTTCAACGCTGGCGAGAAAGCAAATTCCCCTGAATTTGCCGCAGATCTCGCCGGGTTTGGAGACATCTACTGCAATGACGCCTTTGGCTCCTGCCACAATTCCGATGCCTCCATGGTGGGGGTTCCGCTGGCAATGGGCACAAAACCTCGAGTGGTGGGTCTGCTTGTCGAAAGAGAAATTCAGTTTCTCAGCGACGCGATTGCGAATCCGAAGCGTCCATTTGTGGCGATCCTGGGCGGGGCAAAAGTCTCTGACAAAATCAAGGTCATCCGACATCTGCTGGAGATCTGCGACAAGGTGCTGATCGGGGGAGCAATGGCCTACACATTCTCACTGGCTCGGCGAGGAGACGTTGGCAACAGCCTGGTGGAACCGGACAAAGTTGAGCTGGCGGCCGAACTGATCGAAGAAGGTGGATCCAAACTGGTGCTTCCAGCAGACACTCACTGTGGAGATTCATTCAGTCCGGATTGTCGCAAGCTTGTGGTCAATGCCGGGGAGATCCCGGATTCCTACGAAGGGCTTGACATCGGACCGGCCACGACCGCATTGTACGCTGACATTATTGAAGATGCCGGGACAATTGTCTGGAACGGACCGATGGGAGTCTTCGAGATGCCGCCGTTTGACGAAGGCACCCGTGCGCTGGCTCAGGCCATCGCTGACAGTTCCGCGACGAGCATCATCGGCGGTGGCGACAGCGCTGCTGCCGTGAAACAACTGGGCTTTGCCGATCAGGTGACTCACGTGAGCACCGGTGGTGGAGCCAGTCTGGCCATGTTGGAAGGTCGTTCGTTCGCCGCGGTCGAAGCTCTTGAAGACGCCTAGTGGTTTGTCAGGAACAAAGATTAGCATTCGCCCGTAGACTTCAGGCAACTGCCAAAGATGAGGATTCGCGCGTAGCTGGAGTCGTAAGACTTCAGGGAACGACCGAGCATTCCGAATTCTTGCCGGCTACCCTCAACTCAAGCTTTGACAGACCACCAGCGTGGTGAGGGCCGGGGCGCAGTGACGAGAAAACGGATGTCGCCCGACGAATACAGATCGTCCCCTGATGCCGTCGTGGTGTGTGCACACGAACCGGAGTGACGCCAGAGAGCCCAGGTTTTATAGACAGACATCCCCATGGCAGACGATCTTTACTTTATGATGGGAGAGTTCCGGGCCGACATTCCCGCCGATCGAGGCTACTCACCGCGACATCTGTGGCTCAAAGCGGTCGGGGATCCGGTGCTGAGAGTTGGTCTGACGGCTTACTCCGTGCGTCTGCTGCAGGACGTCTATTTTCTGGAGTGGTCGATCTCGCCCGGAACGCAGGTCGCAGAACGGCAGGAAATTGGTGAGATCGAAAGTTCAAAGGCGGTTTCGTCGTTATTCGCACCGTTCGCGGGACGCGTGATTGACTTCAACGAAACGGTTCTCAATGATCCGTCCGCGATTAATACCGACAATTATGGCAATGGCTGGTTGCTGGACATGGAAACACAGCATCCCCTGCTGACCCCACAGGAATACGTGCAACTGCTGGAGGACGGCTGGGAGAAGACTCAACGCACGATCAAGGGCCAGATGAACTGATGGCTGGAGGCCGGTTTCTGTTGTTTTTTCAATCCCCGACACCGACTCGTCACGGGGGCCGGTTTTGTTTTTTTGGGGGTCGAGGGCAAAGGAAGAACAGAAATCATCGCGGACTTCTTCAGTTCCTGTGTAACGACGACAGGCTCCAGCGTCGTCACCCGTCGCGAAGGTGAGCCGCTGCAGCTTCATCCTGTTACAATCTGTCCAGACCGCTTCTTTCGGATTCCAACTGATGGCAAAAAACGTGCTGGGCGGCGATCTGATCGTCTGTTCGTCCGACCCCCTGACCGGGTTCTTTCGAACCGGTACCTGTGATACCTGTGGTGACGACGAGGGAATGCACACCGTGTGCGCCGTCATGACGGCCGAGTTTCTGGAGTTCTCAAAAGCCGCCGGGAACGATCTGTCCACGCCCCGTCCGGAATTCGAGTTTCCTGGATTGGAACCAGGTGACCGTTGGTGCCTGTGTCTTCCCCGCTGGATCGAGGCTCTGGAAGCTGGTGCCGCTCCACGAATTGTCCTGCAGGCCACTCACATGTCGGCGATTGAATTTCTGTCAATGGAGACACTCGTCGAATATGCCGTTGACGCCCATGCAGCCGGATAACAGCAGCGGGCTCTGCAAAAAATGGCAACAGGCCAATGACTGAATCAGGAATCTATCTCGACAACAATGCGACGACACGCATTCTTCCGGTCGTGGCCGAAGCCATGGCACATGCCTGGAGCCACGGATTTGCTAATCCGGGCAGCCGGCACGGCTTCGGACGCGATGCGCGGAAACTTCTGGAGTCATCGCGAGACGTCATTGCCGACGCTCTGAATTGTGACTCGGACGAAGTCATTTTTACCAGCGGCGGGACCGAGTCCATCAATGCGGCCATCCATGGTTTCACCGTGGGCCGCCGTGGTGTGATCGCAATCACGGCGGGCGAGCACCCCGCGACAACCGCGGCCTGTCAGCGGGCCTCTGCCCACGGAATGAAAACGGTCACGCTGCCGGTGGACGAGCACGGCCTGCTCAGGACAGAGGCATTTGATGCGCTGCCATGGGCCGATCTTAGGCTGATCGCCGTGATGCTGGCTCACAATGAAACAGGGGTCATTCAGGACCTTGAACAGCTCGGACAGCTTTGCGACAAACACCGAGTCCCCCTGCTCGTCGATGCCGTTCAGGCCGTGGGGAAAATCCCCGTCGACTTTCGGGCACTGCGAGCCACTGCGCTGGCTTTCGGTGCGCATAAATTTCACGGACCGCGTGGGATTGGAGGATTGCTGCTGAAACGCGGCGTGAAACTGGCGCCATTGCTCGAGGGCGGTCACCAGGAGTCGGGTCGGCGGGCCGGTACCGAACCGGTTCCGCTCATCTGCGGCATGGCGGCGTCACTGCGGCACTTTCAACAGAACCTGTCAGAACGCCTTGAGGGGGTGCGATCCCTGCGAGATGAGCTACAGAGACGTTTGGAAACCGTCTGTGCCCCGATGGTCGTCCACGGTCGCCAGGTGGACCGGCTTCCGAACACCCTGTGCGCAGCTTTTCCGGGCCTCGAAGGCGAAGCGATGCTGGTGAACTTCGATCTTGCTGGAATCGCCTGTTCGCTCGGAAGTACCTGCGCAAGCGGATCTGCCGAACCGGCGCCGGCACTGCTGGCCATGGGAGTCCCGCCGGACGTGTGCATGGCGTCTGTGCGATTCTCCGTCAGCTGTCAGAATTCGCCGGAAGAAATCCATCTGGCAGCAGACCGGGTCCGTGAAGTCGTGCACCGCATGAGGTCAGCGACGAACTGAGTGTCCGTTTGCCACGGGTCGACGCACATTTTCTTTCAGACTGATGCTGCCGACGAGTGCTTCATTTCCATTGCGAACAATCTGGAACGAGATTTTTTCCGTGCTCCGAATGCGGGAATCGCTCAGCACGAAGTTCAGATTCTGTTCTGCCAGCGTCTCATAGCCATCCAGCCCCACCAGAATATCGCCATTTCTCAGCCCGTGTCGCGCTCCCGGACCTCCACTTTGGACGAATAGAATCTTCATGCCGCCGTTGTAGCGCTGCGGCAGAGTCCGACGTTCCCGCTCCGACAGGTCCGCGACGCGAATTCCGAAGCGCTGCCAGGCTTTCCGGGACCCATTGTCCACTGATTCTTCTGTGGTGGCTGAGGAATCTATTGTTGACCGTCCGCTGGTCACGGATGCCGTGTGGGCAGTGACTTGGGATGGCGATCGTGGGACTGTACCCATGGTTAACTGCATCGCGACGGATTCTCCATCTCGATCGACGGTGACATCAACGCCTTTACCCAAAGGCAGTTCGAGCAGCGAGCGTTCCCAGTCAGCATTATCTTTGATTGTTGTGTCCCGGACACGTCGGACGACGTCTCCGATTTTCAATCCACACTGGGCTGCCGGACTGCCCGGGACGATGGCGTCGACAACAAAGTGCTGATCGTTCGCTGTGTTGACGTCGGTCCCCATGAGACCGTGAGCACCCTGCGAACCGGAACCGGCACTCAGCAGGCGGGCAATGACTCTGCGAGCGGCGTCGATGGGAATGGCAAAACCGATTCGTTGCGCACCGGCACGAATGGCAACGTTGATGCCAATCACCTCGCCGTCCAGATTCAACAATGGTCCACCACTGTTGCCGGGGTTAATGCTGGCATCAGTCTGGATCAGATCTTCATATGATTGTGTCTCGTCAACTTCAACATCGCGCGCGACGGCGCTGACAATGCCTGCGGTGACGGTGTGCTCGTATCCGTAGGCGTTGCCGACCGCGAACACCTGTTCGGCCAGCATCACGTCCGACGACGTTCCCATTTCCAGAACCTTCATGGGCTTCGCCGGGTACACACGTATGATGGCCAGGTCATGTTCCCTGTCGACCTCGAAGACCCGTGCCGAGTACGTCTCACCGTCTTCCTGTGTCACGATGATCTCCTCCACGTCGAGAATCACGTGACAGTTTGTGACGATATAGCCCCGCTCGTCGACGACGATTCCTGTCCCCATTCCGGTGACTTTTCGTTCCCTGGGCGCGAAGAACCGATTTTCTTTGCCGCCGCCCGTGGACTTTTCAGTGTGGATGTTGACGACCGCACCACGGCATTCACGAACCGCTCGGACGAGCGCAGTTTCGCGAACGCTGGTTTCGGCTGCTGCCGAAAATGGCAGACAGCAAAAAATGACAGCGTTCAGGGAACAGAAATGGGCGAGGCTTGCCGGCATGCAGCACCTGTGCCTTTGGTGAAGGCACTCGAACGATTGACCGGAAAAAGATCTCCCGAAGTCGTCTCCCCCGGGTTTCGCGGACATGCGATGATCCGCGGTGGGGGAGTTGTCAGGAAAGCAGCTTTTTCAGCAGTCAGCCCGTCCGAGTAATCCGGATCGAAGTGAGTGAGACCGTCACGATCGACCATCGGTTGTGCTGGTTTTTTCGCTTGAACACACGGAAATCCGCGCGGCAAAGTTTACCTCGCTGGAAACATGTCATTCTGGGTAAGATGTCCCTCCGGCCTTGCGGAATGGGATACTCATGTGTGGAATGACAACTGCGATCCTCAAGGATGGCTTGTGAGCGACGCACCAGATGAGAAGTTGTCGACTCGAATGGTGGTGCTGCGGCCCACATTCGGCAGTTCCCGCGTGTGGGCCGACAGGCGGTCGTCCCGGGGTTCACTTTCTGACCGATTGAATTCAAGCGCGATTCTGCCGCAACGTTTTTGGTCGGCGAAAGATGCCGATGGCGGACAAGTACTAAGAGAGCATGCAATGGAAAATGGAATATCAGCATTCGTGACCACGGCCAGAAAACTGGTGAAGAGTAAGGACTACGAAGGCGCGATTGCAAAGCTCCGTTCAGGGCTGGAGGATGACCCCGGCGACCGGACCGCACAGGAGATGCTTGGCGTCCTCTTGTTTCGACTCAGGCACCATGCCGAAGCTGCGGACGTGTTTCGGCACTTGACACGACTGACTCCCAGAGACGCGGGAGCATGGGTGAATCTGGGAGCAGTGCTGAACGTCCTCGACGATTTCAAAGGTGCCAGCGACGCGTTACGCAAAGCGATTCAGCGTGACAAGGACTGCGGTGTGGCCTACTACAACCTGGCGATCGCCCAGAAGGCGCAGAAGCAGTCGGCGATGGCGGTCTCCGCATACGACGAATGTCTGCGACTTGAACCGGCCAACGCTCAGGCTTCCATCAATCTTGCCAATCTGCTGCTGGAGCTGAAGAATTTCAGGAAGGCTTCCCGGGTCGTCACCGCCGCTTTGGAACACGCTCCGAAGTCTGCGAAGCTGAAGAACCTGCAGTTACGCGTTGAAGCAGGAGTCCGGGGCAGCCAGCTCGCCGAGCCGCCATTCGGTCGGTTGGTCGACGAAAACGATCTGGCAAGATCGCAGAAAACGCTGATGCGTCGTGAACTGTCTCGATCAGATCGTAATCGGGAACGGGAATTCATGAGGGAGACGGCAAGAGAACTCAGGCATGCTGTCCGTCCCATGGTGCCGATTCTCGATCGGGCTCTGCCAAAACACATGCACACACTGCATCTGGCCGCAGCCCAGCAGGATGCCCGCAACGAAGCCTCTGTGGCGTTCGAAGGCCTCGTCTCCACCATCTCCGAACTGGCCAGCATCAGGGAATCCGTCTCTGAATCGGTGATGGGAATTCGGTCACATCTGAAGAAAACCGATCCGGGACTGT
>JBDOMX010000315.1:925-5437 GCA_039831615.1 Planctomycetaceae bacterium | reverse complement strand
CGGGGACGTGTCTCTGCCGTCCCGATGCGTTCGATCCAGACTGTTTTTGCCAAAGCATTGCCCCATGTTGCCAGGGCCGGTTCGACAAGTTGCCGCAGATCCGCTCCGTAGGCCTGCGATGCCTCAAACAGCTTGTCGCTCGAATCGTGAGATTCCAGGACGATCAATGCACGGGCCGCCGCAAATCGTGCGGCAGGATGAGACGCCTCCGCCAGCAGGATTTCTTCCAGCCGGGGGACAGCTTTGATGAGGTCCGGAATGCCATACTCATGGGCCCGCGCAATCGTTTCAGCGGCCATCCGCTGCATATCGATCTCCAGGCGTTCCAGGGCTTTCATCCATAGTACCGCCAGCTCCGGATTGAAATCTTTGACCGGCTGCGGAATGCGCAGCTCCGGATCCGAGTCCATTAAGAAGTCCGGCTCAATTCCGGCAGAAACGACAGGCGCTGCCCAGCCGACGCAGGCGGCGAGCCAGACAAACGTAATCAGCGTTTTCGGCCGACAACAGGTTCTCACGCAGGTCACCATCACTGGGGTCTTGAAATCTGGTAGGCCCAGGCGGGCAGTACAATCAGAGATACCACCGACCCAATTCCCATAAACCACCAGTTTGCGGGAATGAGATCGTAGTGCTCGAAGCCGGGCATCCTGATCACTGAAAATGCAGCAGCGATCGAACTGAACGACAAAGCAGATTCCACAACATGATGCCCAAATGGAGCATCCCGCCCCATCCAGACCAGCATTGGCAGACAGCTTATCGAAAGCAAGACACTGTACGCTGCGGCGATTGCCGCAGCCGATCGACTGAAAAAGCAACCGACCGCTGCACTGCATGACATGGCAAAGACCGCTGTCAATATCAGGCAGACGATGACGCGTTGCACCTGCAGACTCATTCCCGGTTCGATCCAGGCCATTACCAGATAGCCAGGCATCGTGGCACCAAGAAGAAGCATGAGCGGCAGAATGGCGCTGAACAGTTTGCCCAAAACGATACGAGTCATGGACAGCGGAGTTGTCTGCAGCAACTCCCAGGCTCCGACTTCCCGTTCCGTGCTGAGCAGTCCGGCGGAAAGGCTGGGCGCGATAAGAACGATCAGAGCGACCTGCATCACCACCATGATGCCGCCGATCGTCTCGACGCCCCAGTCGAAAGTGCCGGCGGTGGTGGCGTATGTCAGCCCCAAAGACAACATCGCGCAAACGGCAACCAGTCGCATGAGCCAGTGCAATCGACCGAATTTGCGACAGCGAAACTCTTTGACCATCACCGGATTCAGAAACAGCGGGATCTGCCCGGATCGTTTCTGAGGATCCACCAGGAAGAACATTTTTCGCAACAGTTGCCCGGATGAAGAAAGATCATCACTCATCGTTCCTGCCGCCCGCGAGTGATCGAAGATCCTGTGATTCAGTCGAGTGGTCGTCCAGACCGATGCAATCACGGTGCAGAGCAGCGACCAAACCGTGAAACGTCCCATCGTGTCGGTTGTCGTCATCAACCCCTGACCGCCGATATCTTCGGCACCGGTGAGAGATGTGAGGGCCGCCCATGGTGACACACAACGCAACAGTTCGCCGAGACTGGCCAGATTCCCTTCGGTTCCCTGAAAGAAATAGTGGGGCCCCAGCGTGACAATGCTGGTTCCCAGAACAATCCCGTAGGTGAGTCGAATTGACGAATCGACCGATTGTGAGTAGCTGCTGACCAGCAGGGCGATCGCCGTATACTGCAGAGCCACCAGCACGAGCAACAGGTAGACTTTCCCGATCTCCTCGTACAGCGACAGGCCTCCCATGGAATAGCAGGCGCCCGCGGCTGGAAGGCTCATCGCGAGAATCATGCCGGCCAGTGACAACGACGCCAGCAGTTTTGCAAAGAAGATCCGTACGGAACCCAACGGAGTGTTCAACAGCAATCCCAGCGTGCCACTAATTTTTTCGCTGACAATACTCGCCGCCGGAAACACCGGCAGCAGCAACAACATTGTCGCCATCAGCCCGTAACTGAACAAACGGAAAATCTGCTGAGAGCGCGCTCCCATCAAAGCCACCTGGCCGTCTGTCGGCCAGCGGGCAGCAATCAGCAGGCCAAATAACGTCGCCACCGCGATCTGAAAGACGATCATCCGCGGGCGACGAAGCGGTGTGACCAACTCGCGACGAAGCACCGCACTAAACATCAGACGTTGCTCCAGCTGGGGTCTCTTCTGCAGTCTCCGGCTCGGTCGTCGTAAATGTCATAAATGCCTCCTCCAGGTCCGTCTGGACTTCGCGAAACTGGCTGACGTAGACGCCGTATTTAACAAGTCGGATTATGACTCGGGCCAGATATTCCTCAGGCAGTGCGGTCCGAAAACGAACGATTGATTCGGCATGGGCCTCGACCACTTCGGCGTCTGCTTCGATCGATTTTCGGATGACCTTGGCGGCCGCCCCAACCTGTTTGGCCTTCAGGAGGTGAACTTCTACCGTACGTTGCTGGCTGACGAGACTGCCAATGTCATCGATCGGCCCAAAGGCCCGCAGCGTCCCGTGCGTAACAATCGCTACCTGCTGACAAATGCGGGCCAGTTCGGGAAGAATATGGCTGGTGACCACGAGCGTCTTGCCCTGTCCCGCCAACTCGATCAGCAAATCCCGCATTTCGATGCGGGATTGTGGATCGAGTCCGTTGACGGGTTCGTCAAGGATCAGGACTTTTGGATCATGCAGAAGCGTGCGAGCGAGCCCCACGCGCTGCTGCATGCCATGACTGAGGCTTTCGACGAACCGATCTTTCATATAGCCGGTATTCGTCATTTCCATGACGTCCGCGATTCTTGTCGCGCGCTGAGCAGTGGGCATCCCGAAGGCAGCACCAAAAAAATCAAGGTACTCTGTAACTCGCATGTTGTCATACGAACCGAACTTGTCGGGCATATATCCGACCAGTCGTTTGACCCCTTTCGCATCGTCCACGCAATTCACGCCGCCAATGGTGGCGCTCCCCGAAGTAGGTCGGCTCAACCCCACCAGAATTTTGATCGTGGTAGTCTTGCCTGCGCCGTTGGGACCGATGAGACCAAGGATCTGGCCCGCGTTCAGAGAGAGCGTCAGGTCATTCAGTGCCGTGAAGGAGCCGTAACGCTTCGTCAGGTTTTTGATGCAGAGAACGGGTGTCTCGCCGGATTTCGCTGGCGATGCTTTCGCGTTCATTCGTCAGTCTTCTTCCGCAAATTCTGTTGTGATGGCTCGGAGCTGCACCGACAGCGAGTCGATTCTCCAGTAATTGGCTGGAGTGTCCGCATCAAAACCGGTGCCTGTAGCCGAATTGGCCTGTGCGGGATCCGACTCCTCAAGGACACCGGCGCTGACTCCCAAGGGCAGCTCGCCATTTTCCGAGACAGTTAAGGATTCAGGGTCGTCGATATCGATGATGACCGTACCCACCGGATCGGCAACCGTCTGCAGACTGACAACATTGCCGTCTTTCGTCCCCAGAATCTCAATCTGCCCCATCAGCCCCGAAACATTGATCTCCAGACGCACGTGCTTTGCCTGCAATGGCAGGAAAGCCGCGGGGACCTGAACACTCAACCATGTCGTACTGGGACTGGAACGCTGCTGCCATTCCTGACGGCCATCGTCCCAGAAACTGGCGGGCGACGAACCGTCCGGTGGACGAAGATTGACAAAATCCAGTAACGGTGACGGAATGACGAACTCTGTTCCTGCCGCAGGACGACTGAGCTCCAAAGGCGCAATCAACAGGGTGTCACCCTGACGCTCCAGGCCTTCTCCAAACTGAAAGCCATGTTCCCAACCACTCACCCAAACCAGAAGCTGAGGTTGATCCAGAGAGTTTTGCCACTGCTGATTGCCGAACAGTTGCTGCAGGATTCGCCGCCTGCGGTCCTGAACATCATTCAGCAGAGTGGCGTCGAGGTATTGGTCGGGCTCCATGACGTCGTCAGGACCTGCCGTGAAGTTCCCATCCACTGCAAGTTGAACACTCATCCGTCCTCGACGAGTCGCAATGACGGCGTCTGTGCCAGCGGATAATTGCGCCGCACACGTCCCCACGATGCCCTCAGCAGTCACCGTGGCACGCGCTTCCAAACGGTCGGCATTGGTCCCGGACGTCACAATGGAATACACGCCCACTACTCCCGGCGGCTGAGAAACATTTTCCCAGTGGAACGTTCCCAGATCGGTCGTCACCATCCGGGAAGTTGATCCCGCTGCACCCGTCATATCGGGCAGGAATTCGCCTCCCTGAGAGGTCTGGATCAGCGATTCCGCTCCCTCGGGACGATAAACAGCAATCGTTCCATAGGTCCGAACATCGTCCGTTCCGGCAATGGCCTGAGCAAGCTGAACGCTTGCAATCGTCTCAGATGTTCCGTGGCGACTATTAAGTCCAATTCCGAGGAACAGCAGGCCAAAGATGACGGCCAACAGGGATCCACACCAGCCGAAATGCTCCAGACGACCCCACCGCCACAACCCGCTTCCCGTGGCAGTA
>JBDOMX010000315.1:0-915 GCA_039831615.1 Planctomycetaceae bacterium | reverse complement strand
GTAAGAAGGACCAGGAATCCACACATGGAGCCGATGATCAGAGTCCCGGTCGGGACATCGTAGGAGATGAACTCCCGTGCAAGTGACTCCAGAGTTTTTGGCGGAATCGGTTCGGGATCGCGTCTGGCAAGAATGAAAGGAGCAATATCTTCCATTGGCGACAGTGCGACGAAATCGGACGTCATTTCGACGGTCGGTTCAACTTCGCTTCCTTCCGGAATCGAAGGAGTCGGCGTAATCCAGCCTCGAGGCCCCAGAGTTGTGATCAGGACGCGACCTTCGCCATAGGATCTGGTGAGTGCGGCAGGCCAGCCGTTGACAGTGTTCCAGACTGCCATGCCGGATGTGATCATCCGTGACATTTCAACCGGCTCATCATATTCGAAGGTTTCTCCCGCCGCTCCGTCCGGGGTCGCGACAGATGGAGGATTGTCGACTCGCACTGATGTGAGTCCGACACGGTCCACAACGGAGCCCTGAAACTCGTCGCCGAATAACCGCTCGAGAAGGGCCGGGCCCGTCCGATCGAGCATGATCCATAGTCGTCCGCCGGAATGCAGCCAGCGCCGGATCGCCGTGAGGCCTGCCAGATCATCAATGAGGCGATCCTCTGCGAGAACGAGATGATCCAGGTATTTCAAGCTGGTTTCGTCAGCCGGCAGAAACTGACCGGCCAGAAAAGTTACCTTGTTGTTGAGCCCCTGGTAGATTCGGGCCGCGACAACCACGTCCACAACATCCGGAGGCATGACGTCCGTCGAATTCCACCCGGCGATAACTCCGGTGTGTCGACCCGCGGGCGTCACCAGCAACGTTCGATCATGCTGGAGTTGTCCGGAACTACTCTTGACGAGCACTTCTTTTCCCTGCGAATCATCGATCACCAAAGAACGAACGAGCGCACGTCCGCCAGGC
>JBDOMX010001016.1:0-5445 GCA_039831615.1 Planctomycetaceae bacterium | reverse complement strand
GACAACATGGGAAAAACCGTCGCCTCGAAACGACAGACTGCCTACGCCGAATACCAAACCGCCGCCTGATCATTCACAAAACAAAAAAACGATATTCCAACCGTGCATCAGACCAGGGTGCGCCCGCCCTTTCCGGCATGCTTCGAGTAGTAGGCGAAAACGGCCCACCAGTCGCCGCGGTACCGATCAATCCAGGTGAGAGAGCCGTCGGTGACACCGAAACTGTGAGTTCTGATGTGTTCCAGCGACGTGGTGTCCCAGATCTCCACTGAACTGGTTTCCGGGTACTCCGGGTAGTTCGAGTGTGAACAGTAGAGTTCGCCGTCGATGATCAAACCCGCGTTGAGATGAATCAGGGGATGTTCGTCCGACGTTTCCCAGCGTTTGACCAGCGTGCCGGTCGACTTCGTATACTTCGCCACGCCCACGTTGGTGATTGGATAAAAATAATCTGCATCGACAGCAACACCCTGCCGCGCCTCCGGGGCGTCGAAGCGATTGAGTTCCTGGAAAAATCGGTCTTGTGCCTGAACGGCTGTGCCAGCCAGAACAAGACACCCGACCAGCAGCGCCAGTCGAGTGCCGCTGAATTGCAGTGCTGCCATTGTAACTCCTGATTTTTTTAACACGCACGACTGCCGCCGCAAAACGGGAACGTTGACCTTCCTTACGGAGCCGCCCACGGACCGGCTGTCACACGGGAGTTGGTGAACTCCAGAGAGAATTCGTGCGTTTCCCCGGCAACGATCTCAAAGATCCTTGGCTCCTTTGTGCCGGGCTCAAAGACAGTCCCTCCGCAGGGTGGTCCAGGAGCCGCCTCACCTTCGTCGTCGTCATCGTCATCGTGCCCAGGATGGGTGACTTGCGCGGTGTGCCTGCCGGCGACGGCGCCATCCTCGTCACCGTAGGTGCTCAGCACGAATTTCCCTTCGCTGGTGAATTTCCCGTGGGCCGGCTTGCCCACGAGTTCCGACGGATTCCCCGCGTCTTTGGGGATCGGAGCAAAGATGACGACCCCCGAGGTCATTGGTTTTCCGTTGCAGGTCGCAGTTCCATGCACGTAGCCGAGTTCATATGGACTCTTGCTGCAACTGCTCAGCAGGCAGCAGCCAGCCACAGCCATGATGAACATGAACAGATGACGCATGCGCAATACCTCCATTGCCTGGCAAGCTGTTCCGGCGTCGGGAAACTGCTCGCTCAAATGATCCCTGTCAAAAGGGAACCCGGTCCTCGATCGATCTCGAGTTCCGGATCCCCGCATGATGTCACGTCCTTCAGAAGTGAACCGGCCATCTAGGAACTGGCCGATAACCAATCCATCGTTACGGGCTCCAAGCCGCGTGTAGACGTCGAGCGAGATGTTCTCACTGATGAAGTGCACCGAACCGTCGGCAAACGAGAACTGGGCGCCTCCGGTATGGAAGCTGAAGAACGCATCGTCGTCGATCGTGGTGTTGATCGGAGTCCCCGGTCCGGCCACATGCAGCACGGACTCGTCTGTCCCCACAGCGCCAATCCAGGCCCCCTGATCGTCGTTCGTACGGAAATAGGCACCCTCACCGATCCACAGCGTGTTGCTCGTCCCGTCAGTGATATGCTTGAGTCCGAGCGCTCCCGTGTTGCCACCAGCCCAGGGCTGGAGTTGGCTCTCGGTATTGGGAAGTATGTGGTGCTCAGTCTTAAGGAACAGTCCGTCACGCTGGTCGCTGCTGCCGCCGCTGGGATCATTGAGGTCTCCCCCGCGGTTGCCATGATAGTCACTGGCCGCATAGCCGACTTGAAAAGGGTCAGAGCCGCCGTCAGCGCTTGTCGTGTGTGAAGGGGTTGTCGAGGTAGGACATTTGAAGACCGAAAGGACCGTATCACCGCCAGGGAGGATCACACCGTTCTCGTCGAAATAGTTTTCGAGCAGTCCGTTCGAACCAATCGTCGACGCCGTTTTGCTGGCAGCGATCAACTGATTGTAGAGATTGCCCTGATCAAGCATGGGCAATCACATGACGCCCCATCCTAAGCCGTCGTCATCGCGCTCGGTGAGATTTGGGAATGGTCGCGGCGAATCATCGCAAAAGCCGCTGTCACATCCCGAATAGTATCCCATCGGCAGGACCAGGTGCACGTCGAGGTAGTTGTGGACCGCCAATCCCAGTTGCTTCAGGTTGTTCTTGCACTGGGTACGGCGTGCTGCTTCCCGCGCCTGCTGCACTGCCGGCAGCAGCAGCGAAATCAGAATCGCGATGATCGCAATGACGACTAAAAGTTCAATCAGTGTAAAACCGGTCTTTCGCGCTTTTCGCTCCGCCATCTCTATAGTCCCTCAATAAAGTAAGAAACTGCACGGACCACAACGCACTTTCACCGCTGGACGCACACTCACGATGATGTCGAACTCAATGCCGGTTCGTACTGACGATCTCCTGAAGCCTGGTTTGCACTGCCGTGATAAAGATGCCAAAAGGCGCGGCGTGTTGGACTTCTAAAAAAGAACCCGTTTGCCGAATCGGCACCGTTGGACTGGCCTCGACGGGAGCAATTGGTGAAATCCCCGCGAGGCCCATCGCGACGGCGGTTTCACCTGCGTGGCGGTTTTCCGACTCTATGTCGAACAGTCGGAGACACACGCATTCTTGAGAATCATCCGAGCTTTCGGTGATTCATGTATGAGAATCCGATGGATTCGGGTTGTCAATGCTCGGAAGCGCGAATACCGCGTTGAATCGTTCTTTGGGCAGCGGGAGCGACCATCTTTGGACGGGAGACGTGCGCGCAATCGGAGCGGTGTGACACACGTCTCGCCGGCTCGTGCTGTTGCACCGACGGCCTTGTTGCGCCCGATCCGATCCGATGAGTCGGGTCGATGTTCCGGTACGACATCACATATAGGAGATGTTGAGTGCCTGACTGTGCAGATCAGACGTTCGCCGCTCCGGGCCGGCCATTTTCGACAACGAATGTGGCTCGCGTGACACACGGGGCACCCGGACGCGAAACGAAGGGCACCGTCCGGAACTCGGTCCGCCATTCCTCTGCCGTAAGTTCACAACGCACATATCCTCGCTCGTCATTATAGAATTTGACGAACGGATTCACGCGCCGCATGGATTCTGCAGTCTTCAGGGCTTCGAAACCGTCGCCGGTACTTGTGATCGGCGTTCCCACGAATTCCGTCGCCACCGTCGGACCGTCCGGTTGATCAAAATCGACCTTAAGATCATTCACAACATTCTTGTGAACGTCTTTCGTCAGGACGACAGGATTCACGACGCCGTGATCGGCGATTAACTGCATCAGTCGACGGCGCGGCGCTTCGTACGCTTCCCACTTATCCATGCTGTAGGTCGTGATGTCCTCGTTGAAGGACTTGTTCACAAAGTTCGTCCGGGCCATCACGACCTGCTGCGCCAGCACGTTCCAGCGGGCAGAACCTGCAGTCAGTCCATCGCACAGCCACTGTTCCTGTTCGTCACCCAGCATCGTCGCATTTGGATTGTTGATTCCAACACAGGGGACCTTATATCCGCCGTCATCACAGGGTTGATCACTGCGATACTGCCTGGTATCCAGAACGGAGAACTCAACCATTCTTCCGAAAGTCATTCGGCGGTGCAGACCCATATGCGGTCCGTGGGGAATGGCCGCGCGACGGAGCGGCATGTGCTCGTAGTACGCTTTATAGGCATGCGACCGTCTCTGCAAAAACTGAATTGGGTCGAGATCGTCGTAAGCGGAGATGGCACCGGCGTAGTTATTGCTGAGTTCATGATCGTCCCACGTCACGATCCATGGAAATGCAGCATGGGCCGCCTGAAGATGCGGATCCATGCGATACCACGCATAGCGACTTCGATAGTCTTCCAGTGACATGAGCAGCGGTCCGTCGAAATTTCGGGCCGGGGAGTCGCCGCCGTCACCAGGTTTTTCGTACATGTAGTCACCGAGATGAACGACTGCGCGCAGATCGTCCTGAGCCATATGCTCATAAGCGGTGAAGTAGCCATCCTGATACTTCTGGCACGAGGCGAAAGCGAAACGAAAATGGTCCGGCATGGCATCGGCAGCAGGAGCTGTGCGCGTCCGTCCGACGGGGCTGACATCCATGCCAGCTTTGAACTGGTACCAGTAGCTGCGATCCGGTTCGAGCCCCTCGACTTCCACGTGGACCGCATGCGCCCAGTCTGCGGGCGCAGTATCGCTTCCCCTGCGAACGATGTGTTTCATTCCATCGTCGGTGGCCACCTGCCACTGGACACGCACATCCTCGGGCGGCACGCCACCGCGACCGGGTGGTTCCGGAAAGAGTCGAGTCCAGATGACAAAACCATCGGCTGCCGGATCTCCGGAGGAAACGCCCAGCTTGAACGGGTAATCTCAAAAAACGCACACGTCGATCGGCCGCTTCCCCGATCTTAAAGTCGATGAACGGCCAAAGCGCCGACGGTTGTTAGAAGCTGACGGCGAGTTGAACTGAATGGGCTCTGGCTTGAATTGTGAACGACCATGCAGCACACCCCCGCAAGCGAACCAATTGTGCCAACGTATAGACCATCAGGAGATCGGCTGATGCGAAACAGACCGAAGCGAGGTTACTACATCATTCTGTGAGGATGAAATGATTGCATCTGCTTACACGGCAAACCGGTGCATCCGTTGATGGGCGGGACGTGTGTTTTAGACAGGCCGCTGTTCTTCTCCCCTTGAGCCGGGAGGAGGATGCCCAAAGCGCAGGTGTGGGGGGGGGTTGTGTTGATGTGCGAATCGGTGACCGCCCCTCATCCGCCCTGCGGGCCAATAGTGTTCGGCACGAACTTTGCTTGTTCATTTTTTTGGCGGTGCGTTGGCGTGATTTTGTTTTCTGAGGTGATCTTGGAGTTCTTCGATCGTGGCCCAGCCGCTGAGGTAGTGCCAGAGCATTTCCCACGCGCGTTTGCTCGGTTTGCGGCCGACCCACAGGCCGATCAGGAGTGCGGCGATGATTGCGAAGTACACCTGAAGCGTGACGCCCTGCTGATTTTTGACTCACAAGATGGCGGCATCCGAGCACACATTTCAGCCAGCGAAAAAACAGCTCCACCTGCCACAGGTAAAGGTCAGCGATGGCGATCAATTCCGCCGGAAGGTCGAGCGCGTTGGTGGCCAGAACCCACTGTTCGCCGGATTCCTCGTGCTCAGTGATGACGATGCGAAGCGGACGTTCGAGCAGCGAGTTGTGCTGAATGCGAATCACGAAGCGGCAGCCGGCCTCGTCGAATTCGCGAAACATCGAGTAGTCCGCATAGCCGCGATCGGCCACATAAAAGCCGCCCGGCTCGACCATCTGTCGCAACTGGTCGCGTTCCGACGCGTTTCGGACTATGACGGTGGCATTCCCCGGCACGCCTTCTAACACTCCGAACTCGACGGTCGTTTTGTCCGGCCATGTATTACTGTCCTTCCACGACGCCC
>JBDOMX010001111.1:0-5454 GCA_039831615.1 Planctomycetaceae bacterium | reverse complement strand
GAGCGTGGGACATCGTGCCCGACCGAACGCGGCGCTTGACCCCGAAGCGATACTCCGCTGCGAGTCGACAATGCGTGAGCAGCTGGCTGGTGTTCTTGCAATGACGTCGTCCGGAGCGGAACCATTCGAAGATAACTCCAACTGGACATGGACCGTCAACGTGTCGGACCAGGGCAGTACCAGTCTGCTGCAGGTGGAAGTCGTGGTGGAACATACGGCATCCGGTGATCAGCCAAATTCGTCGTGGTCACTGACGCGTTATGTCAGAGACCCTTCGATCTTCGTGGAAGTCGCAGGAGCGACCGAATGATGCGTCACCATCACCATCACCATCAGTCCTCATGTCACCAGCGGTCCGGATTCACTCTGCTGGAACTCATTCTGGCCGTCGGTCTGACGTCGCTTCTGATGGCAGCCGTGTACGGGGCGATGTCCACATACTGGAATCTGGCAATGGAAAGCCACGAAGTCATTGAGCGAAGTCAGATCGCGCGATCGCTGCTGCAGCAGCTGGCACGGGATATTCAAGCCTGTACCTTCGCTGAACAGGAGACTCAACTCGACGACGACAGCGCGAATTCAGACGACCGTATGACAACCGAAGCTGACACAGAAATGAATGCAGCCGGTATCGGCGTACGCCGCAACGGGCTGGTCGGTACCGATCGTGACCTGGTGCTGTGCATCAGCTATCCCGCCAATCCCGCCCGCGACCCCGCCTACGTCCCGTCTCCGGACGCCGTCGGCACCAGTGACCGCAGCAGCGACCTGATGGTTGTGCGCTGGCTGCTTGCCGAAGCGACCGGCGATAGGCTGGCCTCAGCACTTGCCGAACTGCATGCCACTGAAGGCGACAATGCTGTCGCCGGTCTGGCGCGCGGCCACGGTGGGGTCACCGGTTTCGGCCAGGCGGTCGAAAACAACAACTTTGACCTGCAGGTCGAGTCCACAACATTGCTCGCTGCCGAAGTGCAGAGCATTCTTTTTGAGTACTTCGATGGCGTTGACTGGCTCACCGAATGGGACAGCTCCCTGTTGAACAAAATGCCTCAGGCGGTTCGCATCGAACTAACGTTGCGAAAATCGCCGTCAGCCGGTGACGGCCGTGTCGACAACCCGCGAGATCTGCCATCCACCACACACAGCCTGGTCGTCCCCGTACCGGTGGCGTCTCCTTATATTGAGGAGACCGCCATATGAAACGCCTGTTTCGTCGTGCTCCGACTGCCGCACGTAGCGGACTGGTATTACTTGTCGTCACGATCACGGTCGTTCTGCTCACGATGGCCGCGTGGAGTTATTCGTCGCAGATGCTGACAGAACTGGAAGCGAGTGCTATGGGGGGGCGCGGCGTCGCCGCGCGCATGGCAGCGGAGTCCGGAATCGAATTCGCGGCGACTCGCATTCTGGAGCGCGACCTTGAAAGCGACGTGAATGTCTTCCACGACCCGGACGTTTTCCAGGGGCAACTGCTGACCGATTCTGCGAACCAGCGAGGACGGTTGAGATTTTCTCTGATCGTGCCTGACGAAACCAACACCGGCTCTGGAGCAACTCGTTTTGGTCTGGCCAGTGAGAATTCCAAATTCAATGTCAATCGCCTCATCGATCTCGACACTCTGGACACAGAAAACTTAGGACTGGTCTACCAGTCGCTCCTCGTGATTCCTGGAATGACCGAAGATATCGTGGACGCGGTCCTGGACGCGCTCGACAGTGATGATGATCGACGACCTGGCGGAGCAGAGTTGGGTGACTATGAATCCCTGGGCCTTTACGACGCGATTCCGAATGGTCCGTTTGACTCCATTGACCAGCTGTTGCAGGTTGTCGGAGTCTCACCGGAGCTGTTCTACGGCGAAGACGCCAACCGCAATGGCCTGCTGGATGCCAACGAAGACGACGGCGATCGTCTGGCTCCGGCTGACAATGCCGATGGAGTGCTGGACCTGGGCTGGCGAGTCTACCTCACAGCCAGCAGCCGCGAACGAAATACGTCCCCGGATGGCGAATCAAAAATCAACATCAATCAGGGACAGATGACCGAATTGTATGACGCCGTGGAGGAACAGCTGGGAGCAGACGCCGCGAAATTCATCGTCGGTTACAGACTGTCCGGCACGGAGTACGCGCAACAGGCTTTCGAGTCGCCCGAGTCCAGCGTCACCGATGCCATCACGCGGGAGGGCATTGATCTCACCGTCGTCCCGGCCTGGCAGTTCACTTCGATTTACGAACTCATTGGCGGAACGACGAACGAAGTCAAGATGGCAACAGGTCCCGGTCAGACGTTTGAAAGTCCGTGGTCTGAAGGTTCGGGTACGCTGTTGAACACTTTGGTGGAACTTGACGGCATCCTGACGACGTCCGACGACGCGTGGGTGGAAGGACGCATCAACATCAATCAGGCTCGCAACGAGGTGCTGCAGGCGATTCCCATGATTCCCGTCGACGCCCCCGCTTCCATCATCGCGGCGCGACCGGCGGTCAGCGCGCAGGGATCATCGGCGGTCATGCTGAGTCGACGATCTGCCGGCTGGCTGGTCGTGGAAAAGATTGTCGACCTGGAGACGCTGCGGAAGATTGGTCCATGGATTACGACCGGTGGTGACGTCTTCAGTTTTCAAAGCATCGGCCACTATGACGCCGGCGGACCCACGATCCGCCTGGAAGCAATGATCGATGGTTCAGAATACCCGCCGGCCATCACTTTCGTGCGGGATTTGACACATCTCGGCCGAGGTTATCATCCGGCTTTGCTGTCTCTTCCTGAGGAGTGATGCTTCATCGCCTGTCCTCATTCCCGGACACCATGTGATCCGCGTAATCCATCGTCACTTCTCTTCACTCGATCAATGCCTGTTGCGTTGTCCTGCGTATCGCTGGACGATAGCTGTTGCTTCGACAGCCTGTACCTTCCTTAGTTCGATGTTCGACCATGTCTACACTGATCATTGAATGGGATCGCGATCGTTTGATCGTCGTTTCCGGCAGTCCATCCGGCCGTGGCGTCGTGGTCGCGCATGCGTTCACGGTTGCACGCGACACAGAGACCGACGCTGGAGTCCTCGGAGAAGAGTTACGCCGCGCCCTGCTGAATCGTGGCATCACAAGCGAAGCGGCGACGGTGGTGTTACCGAGGTCTTTGGTCACACTCCGCCGCATCCAATTGCCCGGTGTCAGTGACAATGAACTGCCGGACATGGTTCGCCTGCAGGCGGCCACGCGCCTGACCGTTCCACTTGACTCCGTGTGCATGGACTTTGTTCCTTTGCCCCGTCATGGTGAAGGACGTGAGGTCCTGCTGGCGACTACACCGGCTGAACAAGTCTCCGGAATTCGCAGCACGCTGGAAGCCGCCGGACTGCAACTTTCCGGTGTCCAGGTCAGTTCATTTGGCATTGCGTCTGCGTTGGCGCACGCTGGAAAGCTGACAACAACGGGAGAGTCAGTTGAAACCGTGATCACCTTGCGGTCGGACCGCATTGAACTGCTGATGATCCGCCAGCAATCTGTCATGTTTTCTCACAGTGGAGCGTCCTGGTCGTCGGCCGACCAGATCGAACAGGCCGTACGTTCCGAAATCTCCCGAGGTCGACTAGCGGCCACCGAAGTCATGGGGCCTCATACGGTGCGCCAGGTCACCCTGATCGGCATTGATGAGGTCACTTCGGCAGTACCGGACGAGATCACCAAACGCCTCGATCATGCGGCCGTTCAGCGGCTGAACCCGTCTGACTCCATCATTCAGGGAAAGCTGCCCGACGATCTGACTGCGTCCGATGTGCTGGCGGCCGCCGGTGTGATTGCTGGTCGCCAAAAAGGCAGCGTGCCGACGATCGATCTGGTCAATCCCCGCAAACCAGCGCAACGGGCTGACAATCGCCGACTCAAGATGATTCTGACCGTCGGCGCCGTTCTTCTGTTAAGCGTCGGTGCATGGAAGTGGCGACACTCCACCATCGCACAGCTTCAGACCACCACTCACGGAATGGAAGCTGAAGTCTCCGCGCTGAAAAAGGACTTCAAAGCCGGTGATGACGATCTGGAGCAGGACGTTGCAATCCAGCAGTGGTCTCAGGGGAACATCGACTGGCTGGATGAAATGAATCGTATTCGTGAGGTGATGGGCGGGACCGAGAGACTGCTCATCCGCAACTTCACCTTCAGTTCCGGCAATGGATCCACGCGAGGTACCATCACCGCAGAATGTTTCGCCCGTGATCGGAACGAAGTTCAGGAGTTCTACCGCAGGCTGGAGGCGGCTGGATATGACGTCGTTCCGAAAGCAATTGAGGCGGGGTCGCCCGATCCGGAGTATGCCACGGAGTTCTCGCTGATGTTGAATCTTCCGCTCCACGAAGAAGAAGAAAGCTGATTTGGGGTTCGCAGGGACGCCACGTGTCTGGGCAGAACATTCAATACAAATGGTAAGTGCGATGGAATTGAACAAGCGAACATTTTTGTTGGGCGGAATCCTCGTGGCCGTGCTCGCGTTCGGAATGGGGCGACCCATTTTCATGCAGCCGGTGCGCGATGCTGAACAGGATCTGGACAGCGCGAAAAGGAACCTGGACGATGCCAGCGCCAACGACATGCAACTGGCGCTGGCGCGCAAGCGTCTGGGTGACGCGATGGCAGCCTCACTGCCACCCTCGTTGAATGACGCGCATCGCCTCTATCTCGAATGGATCACCGACCTCGCACTGGAATGCAACTTTGCGCGCTCCAGCATTCTGCCCGGCAGCACACTTCCTCGCAGCGGAAAATACGTGCTGGTTTCAGTCATCGTCCAGGCTGAAGCCAGTCTCGAAGACCTCAGTCGGTTTCTGTTCGAATTCAAGCAGGCCGACCTCATGCACCGAATCACAAAAATGGATGTCAGCAGCAACAATACAGCCGGGAAGCCCCGGATGGAGTTCAGTTTCACGGCAGAAGGAATGAGCGTGATGGGGAGCAGGGACAAGACAGAACTGGCCGCACGCGTGCCGCTGGCCACTCCTGTCGGTGCCGAATCAACACAACTGACGGTGGGTCACGCGGAGGGCTTTCCTGCAAAGCCCCCATTCATCACGAAGGTCGGATCTGAAGCGATGCGCGTCACCGCAATCGACGACCGGTCATGGACTGTTGTTCGAGCGTTCGATGGCAGCGACGCGGATGAGCATGAAGAGTCAACACTCATTCGGCACTTCCCCGTCGCCTGGGATCGCCGAGATCGGCGTTTCGAAGACTACAGATCGTTGCTGGACCTGCCACCCTTTACAAAACCCCCCGTACCACGTGACTACAACCCTGAACTTGCCGGACTGGATGACATCACGATTGCTCCAGGCGAGACGGCCTCCATCACTGCACGTGTCGACGACTACAACGTCGATGTCGGCGAAGTCGAGTTTTCTCTGAAAGAGAGCGTCGGTCCACTCCCTCAAGTCATTGCGAACTTTGTCTGCA
>JBDOMX010000753.1:3611-5462 GCA_039831615.1 Planctomycetaceae bacterium | reverse complement strand
TGTGGGCGGTGGTGAAGCGGGCGGTGGTGAAGCGGGTTCCGGGACCGGCGGCGCAGCGGCTCCGGAAGATGCTGCGGCTCCGGACGATGCCGCTGCTCCGGACGAAACGTAGAATTTCGGTTCTGGCGGTCCGAAAATCGAGCCAGCTGGTGGTCAGGAACAGAAACAGGGGCCGCTCTGACGAGTCGCCTCTTTTTTATTGAAAGTCTGCGCCGGGACCCGTGGTCGGATCCCCCCGCGTGTTGCAAGACATCGTTAAGACTGTCAGACGTTCGCTCGACGTCCTACGTAATTCCGAATCGTCGCACCTGACGTCGAGGGCGGTCCTGCGGACGGAACGATTCGAAGTCCGGCACCGTGTATTGTGGCAGCACGGTGTTGATCCGCATTTCGATATTCGTCAGCTCATTGCCCTGCGCCAGAGTAACGAACGTAATGGCTCGGCCGTTTTCGGTTGACGACAGCCGACCGGTTCGACCAACGCGATGGACATAGTCGTCACAGAATTCAGGGATGTCGTAGTTGATGATGTGAGAAACGCCGCTGATGTCGATTCCGCGGCCAACCACATCGGTGGCAATTAACAGTCGCAGCTTGCCGGCTCGCAGGTCACGGATCACGCGATCACGTTTACTCTGAGGCAGGTCACCATGAATGGCTGCGATCCGGTTTGTTTTCAGGCGTTTCGAGAATCGTTCGAGCAGTCGGTCGGCTCCACGTTTTGTTCGCGTAAAGACGATGGCCTGTGATGGCTTTTCTTTGGCCAGCACGCGGAGCAACAATGCCGACTTTCGATCTTCGTCGACCGTCACGTAGAACTGTTCAATCGTATCCACCACCACATGATCTTCAGAAAGATCGACCATCGCCGGTTCGGACATAAAGCGACGTGCCAGTCGTTCCACCGGAGCAGGCATGGTTGCTGACAGCAGAAGCGTCTGCCTCTTGCTCGGACAGTTGCTGAGAATTCGCTCAATATCCGGTCGAAAGCCGATGTCCAGCATGCGATCAGCTTCGTCCAGGACGGCAATCTTGAGTCCGCGAAGGTCGAGGACTTTGCGGCGCAACAAATCAATCACTCGACCAGGTGTTCCGATTAACACCTGAGCACCGTCCTCCAGGGCTTTAATTTGACTGTGAATCGGACGCCCACCGACGGCGATGCCGATTTTGATCTTTCCCCCGCACAGTTTTTTCGATTCGACCATGACCTGTTCGCTGAGTTCGCGAGTCGGCGCCATCACGAGGAGTTGAACGCCCGGATGACGTTGATCCATCCGGTCCATCGACGGCAACATGAAGGCAGCTGTTTTTCCGGTTCCTGTACGAGCCTGGCCGATGCAGTCTTTGCCGGTGAGTGCGATCGGGATGAGCTCTGCCTGAATCGGGCTGGGCGTTTCGTATCCGGCTTTGCTGACCGCGAGCAGTGTCTCGGGATTCAGGCCAAGATCTTTGAATGTTTTTTCTGAGATAGCTTGCAAGAGATTCTTTTCAATTACGGTTCAGGGAAATCTCGCCTGTCGCGGAGAACCAACGACAAACTGAGCGGTCCGAAGTCGACGCTCACCGCACCAGTGCGGGCAGCGACCAGCCTCCGGTCAAATCATCGTCACCAGGACGGGAATGAGGCTCAAACAGTTGAGAGCGTAACGGGCCATTGCAAGGGCCCGAGCGGCTGCAGCACCAAGCTGGTCGCAACCGGTGGAATCCACACGCTGATGAAACAACTGTGACATCAGTGCTTAAAATGGGATCCCGTTCCATGGAGGATAGAGCCCAAGTCTAGGATTTTCTGGAGTTCAGGTCAAATTTTTCCGGAATTCCGGAAGAGTGACGTCCGGTTTTTTCGAC
>JBDOMX010000753.1:0-3601 GCA_039831615.1 Planctomycetaceae bacterium | reverse complement strand
TCGACAGCAACAGCGGAACAGGGGGCTTTTAGAGCCGTTTTCGAAATGTCGTGGCGGGTTCTGGCTCGCGGGGGCCAATGGATGATGGGCTGTGGCACTCCTGCCGCGGCCACGAATCAGCGTAATACCCTGTAGGCACTCATCAGCCTCGATTGACCCGTGATTTCATTGATCAAATCAGCGCAGGTCGAGGCAGCGGAACCCTGCTTCTGCTGGTCTGGGCGCTTTTCAACGAGTCGTGGTGGGAATCTCTCGGTCGAATCGAGATGATCACCGAGACGGTCTCAGCGGATCACACAACCAGCCGTCGCGACCACAAACCCGACCCGCACGCCATTTCTGTTGAATCTGCCCGGAGCATGCTTTGATGTACACGCTGAAGATGGCAAAGCGCGTCCTGATGGAAACCAACAAACGGCTGCTCTGGAAGCTGTGCTGGAATCTGGGTGTGAAAGGGAGCCTGTCCGTCCTGCGGCACAAACGGCGCATGCGCCGAGGCCAGTTCTTTCCTCCATTCCTCTACGTGTCGATCATCAACAGCTGTAACCTGCGCTGCCAGGGCTGCTGGGTGGATGTCTCACACAAACAGGCAACGATCGATCTTCAGGCGATGAATCGGCTGATCGGCGAAGCCAGGCAGGCCGGCAATAGTTTCTTTGGAATTGTCGGCGGCGAACCGTTCATGCACCCAGAACTGTTCGACATTCTCGCCGCCCACCCCGACTGTTACTTTCAGGTCTTCACGAACGGTCAGTTCATCACGGATGAGAACGCCAAACGCCTGTTCGACCTTGGCAACGTGACTCCTTTGATCAGTGTTGAAGGCAATGAGCTGATCAGTGATGAACGGCGCGGCCGTTCAGACGTTTACGACAAAACGCTCGCCGGTATTAAAAACTGCCTCAGGCACAACGTGATGACCGGAGTCTGCACGAGCCTCTGCCGCACGAACATTGACGACCTGCTGACAGAAGCCTGGATCGATCGTCTGATCGAAATGGGCGTGCTGTATACGTGGTTTCACGTGTACCGTCCGATGGGTCCGGATGCGAGTCCCGATCTTTGTCTGACTCCCGCTCAGCAGCGGAAGGCGCGAGAATTCGTCGTCGACATGAGGGCCCGCAAGCCGATCATCATCATCGATGCCTACTACGATGGAGAAGGACAGGCACTGTGTCCGGCAGCAAACGGCATCAGTCACCATATTAATCCGTGGGGCGACATCGAACCGTGTCCGATCGTGCAGTTCTCCCGTGAATCCATTCACGCTGAAAACGATGATCGATCATTATTCGACAAATTCACTCAGTCCGAATTCCTTGCCGATTTCCGTCAGCTGTCTCAGGAAACGACTCGAGGCTGCATCGTGCTCGAACGACCAGACCTGCTGAACCAGCTGGTGACGAAACACGCGGCCAAAGATTCCACGGCCCGTCAGACGGCTCACGAGGAGCTGCAATCCATGGTTCCGCGGACATCACAGTACCACCCGGGCAACGAAATCCCGGAACGCAACTGGTACTACCGTGTGGCCAAGAAAATTCTGTTCAATGACTTCGGCGTCTATTCCGGTCACGACCACACAGATTCGGCGGCGCCGTACCTGGTCCAGGCGGCTGAACCTCATCCCTCCGAATCCGAGCTGCACCAATCCGGTAGTGCCTGCTGTTCAAGTGGAACCGATGTGGTTCTTAACGTTCCCGAAGCACCCTAGCTGCCCCCATTGCCAGGAATCACTCTGGCACTGATTCGAGGTTGTCAGACGCCGTTGATTCATCTTTCGCCTGTCCTTCGTCGGCAGACTCGGGTTCGCCCGTTGATTCTTCGGACGGCGCGGCAGCCGGTGCTGCTTCATCGGGAGCTGGCTGCTCCTCATTGGATTCCTGCACGGCGTCGCCCTGGCTTTTGGCTGGCGCGGTAAATGCTGCTCCGATGGAGACGATCGGGGTCTTCGGTCGATCGAGGTTGTCGCGACGCTTCAGAATCTCGGTCTGACGGCCCGGAGCAACGGTCGCTGCAGAATTGAGCCATTGACGCGCCTCGTTGTAACGCCCCATCTGCTCCGCGACATCGACAACTTTGAGTCGCAACTCGGGATCATTCATATTGTCGCCAATTGCCACGATCGCGGATTCCATTTGCTGTTCGAGTCGACGGAGTGCTTCCACATTCTGTCTGCAGGCCTCGGCCAGTTCGCTTTGACTGTTGTTGGTCGCGGACGATTCGAGCTGCTCGAAGACTGAGACTGAACGGGGCATTTGCAGGGCAGCCTGAGTAAGCAAACCGACCGCCAGCTCCCAGTCTCCGTCATTCATGGCACGAGCGCCGCGGACCTGGACAAACAAAGGACTATCAGGCTCCAGCTGCAGACCGTTCAGGATTTCGTTCACTTCATCCAGCTGATTGGTCTGCATGTACAATTCAACTCGCGTCACCGGATCAGTCAGGAGCTCGGGATTTTCCTGTGTGAACTTGAGGGCAGCGTCTGCTTCGTCGGTCTTCAGCAATGCATTGATATAATTCTTGATGGTGTCCGGGCTGGCTGCCGCTCGATCGCCTTCCGTTTTCAGCATCGTCGCGTACAGCTGCTTTGCTTCCTGAGACTCCCCGGTGACGACCTGGATCATGGCTTTAGTCCCCATGGCGTCACGATTTTCGGGTTGTAGTTTGAGAACCGCAGCGGCGGCGTCCCTGGCGGACTGGAAAGCGCCGGCATCCATGTACAAACGCATCAGCAGAAGGTGGGGCGACACGTCCGACGGATCGATCGCCGCATACTCTTGATGCAGCTCACGGGCTCGATCTGAATTGCCCATTTTTTGATTTGCGCGTGCCGAGAATTTGAGAGCCAACTTCTTGTACTGCGTATTCGGGTGATCCAGAAATGGCGCCAAAACCTTAACAGATCGTGGGTCGCGATCCGTTCCGCCATCTTGAATTCCCTTCAGGAGGGCGACTTGATCCTCAGTCCCTTCGAGTTGCTCGAGCGACTCAAGGCACTGCACGAGAGTCTCCCCGTCCTGAGCATCGATCGCCTGCACGGCGCGCTCAAATATGTCAGCCGCCGTCTCGTGATCCTGATCGGCGATAATCCCCAGGACAACCGCCACCGTGGCAAGCAGTGCCACCAACCATAACCACCATGGTACTCCGCTTGATACGCGAGGAATTGATTTTCCCTGACCCATGACTCAGCAATACCTCAAATGGACGTTGGAAACTGACTCGGAAGTCGGCTTGTAAGTTGCATGTGAATAAGTAGTTGCGACAGCTGACCGGGCGCAGGGAGCCACAGACCGCTTTCCTACGCCGACAGGAATTCGAGCATTGGAGAATCTCACAAATCGCAGTTCTTCCTGCTGTTTCCGTCATCATTGCCGGCCCGGATCGGGTCTGCACAGATCATTCACCGCTGGCGTCAACACGGACAGGTCCTGTCGTGATCAATGAGGAGGCACACAGCGGCAGACCGGGGTCGGCCCCCTTGATGCTGCTTGCAACTCCATTAGCTGGTGCACCACAATCAACGTCCAGGATACCCTTTCTCCCAGGATCTCAATGATGTTTCCTGCCTATTGTCCCACCATGATCTTGTTGTTTG
>JBDOMX010000538.1:0-24087 GCA_039831615.1 Planctomycetaceae bacterium | reverse complement strand
TTGGCGCTGATGAAGATGATCGGCAAGTCGGGCGATGTCGCCCGAATGGTTTTACACACCTCGTAACCACTGGCTGCCGGCATCATGATGTCCAGACACACAAAGTCAGGTGGGGACTCCCGAAACAACCGCATCGCTGTGATGCCGTCGCTGGCCGACACCACGTCATAACCCTCCGATGCCAAAACTTCGACAAGCCCCTCGCGCGTGTGGCGGTCATCTTCGGCGATCAGGACTTTCATGTGCCTGTCTCCGCGTTCCGTTTCTCTTCAGCATAGCTTCGGCGCAAATAAACCGGTTCAAGAGAATCCTGATCGGCCCAGTTGCTGCGGGCAATCGATTCTCTGGTGGCTGGCAACAGGGCATTGGCCCGTGGCTCCAGCAGATCGTCGGCGGCAACGACGATCGAAGGCGACAACTGATCACGAAACTTCAACACTGCCGGGCCCGTCAGCACATGTCCGGAGGGGATCGCGTCAACAACTGTCTCGAAGCACTCAATTCGTACCGGGCCGCACGGCTGGAGAGCCGCTTGCTGGGCCACGTGATGATAGGCATTGACAAAAACATCGCCTCGCTGTGCATCACTGATGACGGTAATGTCGCCGTCGGCAGGTGCGAGACGCTGAGCCAACCCCTGCAGTGTGTCGATCGCGACCAGTTTCGCATTGTTGATCCAGGCAAATGTCTTCGCGAATACAACGCCGACCCGTAATCCTGTGAAACTGCCGGGACCAATGCTGACGGACACAACGCCGATGTCCGCTGGCTGCCAATCGCACTTCAGCAGCAACTCCTGGACTGCCGGGACCAACAGCCGAGCGTTCCTGCGACCGGCTGTATCAAGGACAGACTCGACGCGCAAACCCTCGGCATCCGCGAGCGCGACCGACGCTTCCATTCCGGATGTTTCTATGGCGAGAATCTTCACGCTGGCATTTCGACCCGCAGGTCAGACGGGTTGTTTCAACGAGGCGATAGCAGCGTTAAATGTCCCGCTGGGTCGCATCGTCTTTTCTACCAGGTTCTGTTTCGGCGAATAATAGCCACCAAGATCCTGCGGTGACCCCTGGGCAGCATTCAACTCTTCCACAATTTTCTGTTCGCTTCCGCTCAACAGATCCGCCAGCGCCTGGAATTCACGCTGCAGTTCCGCATTGGCAGTTTGTTCCGCAATTGCCTGCGCCCAATACAGGGCCAGATAGAAATGGCTGCCGCGAGTGTCAAGTTCGTTGACCTTGCGTGACGGAGACCGATTGTTTTGCAGAAACATGTCCGTCGCCGCGTCGAGTGCCTTCGCCAGCACTGCCAATTTTTTGTTGTCTGTTTTTTCTGCGAGGTCTTCCAGCGATACTGCAAGTGCAAGAAACTCGCCGAGCGAATCCCAGCGCAAATGGCCTTCAGATTCGAACTGCTGAACGTGCTTGGGAGCCGAGCCGCCGGCGCCGGTTTCAAACAGTCCACCGCCGGCCAACAGCGGAACGATGGACAGCATCCGCGCACTGGTCCCCAGTTCCAGGATTGGAAACAGATCCGTGAGGTAGTCACGGAGGACATTGCCGGTGACAGAGATCGTATCCTGCCCGGCTTTGGCGCGCTGGCACGACACCCGTGTGGCTTCCACAGGGTCCAGAATTCGGATGTCCAGCCCACTGGTGTCGTGCGCCGGGAGGTATTCTTCGACTTTTGCAATCAGGTTGCGGTCATGCGCTCGACTCGGATCGAGCCAGAAAATGGTGGTGGCGCCAGTGGCACGGGCTCGGCTGACGGCGAGTCGCACCCAGTCGCGAATAGGCGCATCCTTTGTCTGACACATTCGCCAGATATCACCGGCCTGGACGGTATCTTCCATCAGGACAGCGCCGGAATCGTCCAGTACCTGAACAGTGCCGTCGGTATCGATTTCAAATGTCTTGTCGTGGGAACCGTATTCTTCTGCCTTTTGAGCCATCAAACCCACATTGGACACATTGCCCATTGTTGCCACATCGAATGCACCGTTTTCTTTGCAGAAACGAATCGTTTCTTCGTACAGCCCCGCATAGCAACGGTCGGGTATCACAAACTTCGTATCCTGCAGTTCGCCGTCGGGCCCCCACATGCAGCCTGAGGTCCGAATGGCGGCCGGCATGGATGCGTCAATGATCACGTCACTTGGAACGTGCAGGTTCGTGATCCCTTTGTCCGAATTGACCATCGCCAGGCGTGGACGTTTTTCATAGACGGCTTCAATGTCCGCGAGAATCGAGGCCCGCTGATCTTGCGGAAGCTGTTCCAGTTTGGAGTACAAATTCGCCAGACCATTTGCAGGTTTGAATCCCAGTTCAGCCAGTACCGTCGCGTGTTTGTCAAAGACATCCTTGAAAAAAACGCTGACCGCGTGCCCAAAGATGATCGGGTCGGACACCTTCATCATGGTGGCCTTGAGGTGCACTGAAAACAACACGTCCTGGGATTTGGCATCATCGACAGCAGCGGCCAGAAATTTCTGAAGCGCCTGGCAACTCATAACAGCCGCATCGATGACTTCGTCCTTTTCAAGAACAAGATCATCCTTCAACACCGTGACGTTTCCGGCCGCATTGGTGTGCCGAATGGTCACGCGGCCGGCACGCGGCATCACATGCGACTGCTCGCTGCCGTAGAAATCTCCGTGGTCCATATGAGAGACGTGTGACTTTGAATCACTGCTCCATGCTCCCATGGAATGCGGATGGTTTTGCGCGTGTTTCTTAACAGGGGCGGCGACTCGACGATCTGAATTGCCTTCGCGAAGGACGGGATTGACCGCACTGCCCAGCACCTTCGCATAGCGAGCTCGAATCTCGTGCTCGGTGTCGGACGCCGGTTGCGCCGGGAAGTCCGGAATTCTGTAGCCGTCGGCCTCAAGTTCGCTGATGGCGGCTGTCAGCTGCGGGATGGAGGCGCTGATATTGGGAAGCTTGATCACATTGGCTCCCGGCTGCTTGACCAAATCGCCAAGCTGATCAAGCACGTCATCTCGACGTTGATCCGGCGTGAGGTGCTCCGGGAAAGCTGCAACGATGCGGCTGGCGAGGGAGATATCATCGAGATCCACCGTCACACCGGACGATGCGGTGTAAGCCCGAATGATTGGCAGCAGTGAAGCTGTCGCAAGGGCAGGAGCTTCATCGGTCAGTGTGTAGACGATTGTTGAGGTCGGAGGTGACATGGATTTCGTGGATTTTGGTAAAAGTGGACAGACGGGTGCACAGGAAGACGTGAAACATTAGCAGCACGCATCAGGTCGAACAATTGAGGTTGCGGACGGTGAGTCGTCGTGGCGACTTCGACAGTTTTCATGGCGGGACAGCTCTTTCTGATCCGGCGGCTGGCCCGCACACCGGCAGTCGTCGTGGCTGACCTCACCGGGAAGGGAATTGCTCCCGGAAACCGAAGACCGGACCTACTCCTTGTCCAGCAACCATGCAAAAAGGCCGCGTGCGAGGTGCATTCGGTTTTCAGCCTGCTGGTAAACGATGCTTTGGGGTCCGTCCATCACGTCGTCGGTGACTTCCAAACCCCGCTTCGCCGGCAGGTCGTGCATGAACCGAACGGCCGCCGGAGCACTTTGCATCAGCTCTGTGTTGACCTGATAGGCCGCAAAAGCCTGCTTCCGGCGCTCTGCTTCTTCTTCCTGACCCATGCTGGCCCAAACGTCCGTATACACAAAATCTGCGGTGGAGACGACTTCGGCGACGTCCTGCGTTTGTTGGAAGTCGATGGCCGGAAACCGTGACTTCAAGTTCGTCAGGAAGTCTTCCGGCAGTTCAAACCCTGCAGGAACGGCCAGGCTGAATTTGAGTCCCGTCATCCCTGCGGCGACCGCCAGAGATTTGGCCACGTTGTTGCCGTCGCCAACAAAGACCAAATGTGTTCCGTGAAGCTTGCCGGCTGTCTCCTTGATCGTCAACAGGTCGGTGAGGGCCTGACACGGATGGCGTTCGTCGGACAATGCATTGATCACCGGGCAGCTGCTGTACTCGGCAAAATCGTGGATCAACTGCTGCGAAAACGTCCGCATCGTGATGATGTCACTGTAGGAACTCAGCACCGTCGCGATATCGGCCAGCGATTCACGTCCATCCAAACCGGCTTCCGCCATCGTCAGGAAGATTCCGGACCCGCCCAGATTGATCATCGCTGCTTCAAAGCTGTTGCGGGTTCGCAGGGACGGTTTTTCGTACAGCTGCGCAAGAACCCGGCCGGGGTACAACGCCGGCCGGTCGCCGGCCCGGTATCTTTGCTTTAGATTCACTGCAGTACGCAGAATCTCCTCAAGTTCTGCTGACGTCAGTTCGTCAAGGGATGTCAGGTGTCTCGGCATGGTCTGGGGGGACTCGATCACGGTTCTCATGCAATTTTTGGAAGCCGAGGATTATCTGAATTCCGTGGGCTCATATTAAGTCTGGAATCCAGGATTCATGGTTTTTTCCCGATGGGAAAGAGATAAGGGACCTTGTCACGGCCAGTTTGGTTCGGTCAACGCCGCTGATTGCGTCACATTGACACCTTCGGCAGCGTTTGCCAGTCAATGACGACGCGGTCGCCGTCGTACCGTCCACCTGACGGTCATATTTGATCGTCTGACCGTGACAAGCACCGATTTCAGGATCAAACGTCCGCACAACGAATGACGACCGTCTCCCGTTTCCTGCCGACAATGAAGCGGTCAACTGCCTCCAGGTAAATCGTGATATCGGGCAGTTCGGGCACGGAAGATCAGTCATCCTGAATGATGGCCTGTGCTGCGTTGCGGCCACAAGTCCCCATGACGCCTCCACCGGGATGCGTGGCACTCCCGCAAAGGTACAGGCCCTCAACAGGAGTGCGGTAGTCGCTCCAGCCGGGCACCGGGCGCATGCTGAATAACTGGTGCAGTGACATGCTGCCCTGAAAGATATTGCCGCCGGTAAGACCATAGACTCGTTCCAGGTCGACCGGCGTGAGAATCTGACGATGTTCGATTGCCGAGTGAATATTTGGGGCGAACCGGGCGATTTGCTCAATACACAGGTCTGCAAAGGCTTCTCTGTGATCATCCCAGGTACCGTCTGCCAGCTGGTAAGGCGCATATTGGACAAACAACGAAGCGACGTGATGGCCTGACGGTGCAATGGTGGGATCGACTGAGCTGGGAATCGTCATTTCCACGATCGGCTTCGTCGACGGGAAACCCTGCTGGGCATCGAACCAGGCCTGCTCCAAATCCTGCATATGTGCGTTGAGATGAATTGTGCCTCGGTGCTGTGGCCCGGGTTCATTGCTGCCCGGCATGGCCTCGAAATCGGGCAATTTGTTCAGCGCCAGATTGATCTTCATGCTGGCGCTGCCGTAGTCAATGCGTTCGACAGCCTTTTTATACGGCGTTGGAAGCAAGCCGTCAGCCAGCAAGCGACAAAACGTCTGGTGAGCGTCAATGCCAGATGCCACCCGATCGGTTTCAAACTGCTGTCCATCTTCCAAACGCACGCCGCGGACGCGATTGCCGCTGACCAGAATCTCGTTCACCGCCGAATCAGTTCGTATTTCGACTCCTCGTGCTCGCGCGGCAGACGCAATCGCTTCGGACAGCTTCCCCATTCCTCCCTTGACATATCCCCACACGCCCCGCGCTCCACCAGCTGCTCCCATCACGTGGTGGAGCAGTACGTAGGCGGTTCCTGGTGCTGAGACCGACTGGAAATTCCCAATGATGGCGTCGGTGGCAAGTGTCCCTTTGAGTTCGTCCGACTCAAACCAGCGATCAAGAATCGGCCGAGCGGACCCGGTGAGCAATTCGATTGCCTCGGGGATCTGGTCCCCCAGCAGTCCGAATGCTTTGTACAAACTGTACGCTTTCCGGCTGTCGCCGAATTTCTTTTTTAAGGACCGTTGCCGCCAGCTGGCGGGCAAAGGGAGTAAGTCCGGCGGCGTGCTGTTGAGTATTGGTTCCAGTTGTTCAGCGACCGCGGTGAGGAGGGATTCATACTTCGGCCACGCGTCAGCATCGTTGGCAGAGAATTTCGAGATCTCGGCATGATTTGAGGACTGGTCCGGTCCCAGCGTTAACGACCGCCCATCTTCGAAGGGAGTGAAAGAGGATGGAACGCGGGCCAGAACTTCGTAGCCGTGACGTTTCAGGTCAAGTTCCCGCTCGATCTCGGGGAGCAGGAGGCTAACAACGTACGCGGCCGTTGACACCTTGTACCCGGGCCAGAGTTCTTCGGTCACACACGCCCCGCCGACCATCGGCCGCCGTTCCAGTACCAGCACTTTTTTGCCCGACTTCGCCAGATAGGCGGCACAGACAAGTCCGTTATGGCCGCCTCCAATGATGATGGTGTCGTAGTTCATCCGCGTTCGACTTCATTTCAAATGTTTGCTCGTGAATCGTTCATGCAACAGCTTACCCATTCGTCGTGCAATCGTGGATGCTGGACCAGGATGTCTGATCCGCCCTGTCTTGCACCCGTCGGATTCCAGCAAATCCCGGCGGTGCCTGTGCCGCACTGTTTTGTTTGACGGAGCTCGCGGAATGACGGGGTTATCACTCACTCGCCCGCGCGCCTGACGACTTGTTACGATTCCCGGACGGAAGCAGCGCTTACTTTGAACTGTCAAATGGTGACTCCCATGAAACACCCGATCTTTGTGTTGGCTTGTCTGGCGGTCTTCGGTTGTGCGTCTGAAGAACAGACGACTCAGCAGCAGGAAGACACGAATGCGACTGAAAAACTGGTCGTGTCCGATGATCCTTCGGCGATCGCTGCGATCAATGCGGTCGGGGCAAAAACGAAGAAAAATGATGCTGGTCTGATCATCGAAGTGAACCTGCGAGAGTCTCAGGCGGATGATGATACTCTCAAGGCGATCGCTTCTTTGGAACACGTCCAGTCGCTGCTGCTGAATGAGATTGAAATCAGTGACGATGGTCTGAAGGCACTTCACAGTGTGACCTGGCCAATTGCCAATCTCGATCTGCGCGGGTGTCCCGTTTCCAATACTGGATTGGAACATTTAACAGGTCTTTCATCGCTGAAAGCACTCCGACTGTCGGGCAGCAACGGCCAATGCACTGTGGACGACGACGGAATGGACTCTGTCGCCCAACTCACCCAGCTGAAAGTTCTGGCGCTGGATAAACTATGGATCAGTGAGGTTGGAATTGAGAAGCTGCTTGTACTGAGGGATCTCGAAGAACTTTACCTGGCTGAAACGACTGTCGGTGACGACGCCGCCGCGTTACTTCTGAAGCTGCCCGGGCTTCGCAAATTAAGGCTCTCCCGGAATCAGATCTCGGACGAGGGCTTAAAACAGCTCGCGGAACTCAAAAATCTGGTGGAACTTGATCTGAGTGAAATCAGTCAGCTTTCAAATGACGGGATGGAGCCCCTCAGCGGCCTGACCGGTCTGCAGAAACTCAATCTTTGGCGTGTCCCTATTGGTGATGCCGGCGTGGAACACCTCAGTGCGCTTACCAATCTGGAATGGCTGAATCTCGACAACACGATGCTGTCTGATGCCGGGTTACCATTTCTTGCCAATATGAAACGACTGACATTTCTGCATCTGGGGTCCACTCAAGTGTCCGACTCCGGACTTCCTGATCTCAGGCATATGACCAGTCTGAAGGATCTTAAAGTCACCCGGACTGCCGTGACACCTGCCGGCGTCGACGAGTTGAAGAAGAGTCTGACGAATACAGACATACAACTGGAGTATTTGGGCAATTGAGGTCTGGATTTTTATCAACAGGTTTGTTGACACCGCGTTGTACAGCGCTGGATTTGTATTGGGAATAACACTGAGTATTCCCAACACATCACATTGGGTTGCCGACGACTGTTGGCTGCAACCACTTTCACACACCTGGTACCAAATGGTTGCCAGGACATTCAACAACAGGTTATCAACACGACGTATGGTATCGGAATCTCCGTCACATCAGCTGCTCGTTCAGTGATGGCCCATCAGTTACCAACAATTTGGGTGGACCATACTAATAGGACTACTCTTTAATTACATAACCCACACAAACCACAGACAGCGAACGAATGTAATCCTGTTACGTGACTTCCCAACCTGCTCGATATTCTTTACTCACAAACTTTGCGGCAGCATCCGTATTCGTCGCTCTCAGATTCGTGGCGTCCCATTCCAACGCTTCTCCTGTTCGAAACGCGACGCTTCCCAGCTGGACAGTTTCCGTCAATGCACCTGAATAGGTAAAATTGCAAGTCGTTGGTGTGCCTTCCATGCAGGCCCGAATCCATTCGCTGTGATGTCCAATCGAATCCGGTATTGTTTTTTCCGGTGGATCGAAATCAGCAAACTCTTCTTGTGGAAACAATTTGTACGAGCCGTAGTCAGCAAACATCATCCCATTGGTTCCGACGAACATCACGCCGTTGCCTTTCACACGCTGACCATGGATCTCTCGCGGGATCATATTGCCGTCATACCATGTCAGATCAAGAGCCGGTCGATCGCCGTTTGCCGGAAACTTGTAGTAGACCGTCAGGCCCAGCGGGCAGGTTTCCGGGTGCAGTTCCGGTCCTTCGGTTCGACAATGGGTCGGATGTGTCAAATCCAGCGCCCAGAATGGCAGATCCATGAAGTGGCAGGCCATGTCACCCAGTGTCCCGCTGCCAAAGTCCCACCAGCGGCGCCAATTGGCAGGATGGTACAGACCAGCTTTATAATCGCGTTCAGGCGCCGGTCCGATCCAAAGATCCCAGCTGAGGTGGGCTGGGATTGGATCGCCCTGTTGCGGACGTTCACCACCGCCCCAGGTCTTGCCCACCCAAACGTGGACCTCGTTGACATCGCCAATCGCTCCGCTTTTGATGATTTCAACGACTCGGCGATAGTTGTTTGAGGCGTGGATCTGAGTGCCCAGCTGAGTCGCCACACCTGCTTCACGCGCGGCTTCGGCGATAATACGGGCTTCTGTGACCGTATGTGTGAGTGGCTTTTCACAGTACACGTGCTTTCCCGCTCTGATTGCTCGAATGGTCGCGGGAGCGTGATGGTGATCGGCCGTTGCGACCACGACAGCGTCGAATTTGTCGCCCAACTGGTCAATCATCTCGCGGTAATCATTGAACCCAGCCGGCATATGACCTTGCTTTTCGTTGATCATCTTTCGGGAACGATCGAGGTAGCGTTGGTCAATATCACAGAGGGCGACGATCGGTTGCGACATGACGCCGTCGATGTCCGCGGCGGCACGATTGGCAGTCCCAATGCAGGCAATATTCAACTTGTCGAGGACCGATGAGCCGGGCCGGGCTGATCCGGAGCTGGCATAAACACCGGCGGCTATCGAAGTCGAAACATGGACAAAATCTCGGCGATCAAGCTGGGTCATGGCGGGTATCCGATCAAGCGGTTAAGGTGAAACGGGCTACACGATATGCGGACCGAATACCCGGCGGCAAGGGTTGTCTCCAGACTCACCAGCGATCCGCAATGACACACTGACCTGTCGAAAGACCAGAGGCCGCATCCCCAACAGCATGACACAGCACACGAACAATCTCATCGTTGGACAGGGACTGGCCGGAACAACGCTGGCGTGGCGGCTTCGGGAGGCTGGACAAAGTGTGGTGCTGGTCGACAAATCCGAATCCGTCACCGCGTCCAGAGTGGCAGCCGGGCTCATCACACCGTGGTCCGGTCGCCGAATGACGCAAAGCAGCGACTTTGACGAAAACTGGATCGAAGCACGCGATTTCTATCGCTCGGTCGAAAATCGCCTCGGACAGTCGCTGTTTACTGATCAATCGATGTTGAGACTGTTCGTCCATCGGTCGGACGAGACGATCTTCGAGCAACGAAGAGAGGAGTCCGGCAGTCAATCATTGAAACGGTGGTCGGGACAACTTCAGCCGCAGGGGCCGTCGATCGAAGGTTGCCGCATGCAACCGGCCGGTCGGCTGAATGTTCGACGCTATCTCCAGGCCTCCATCGATTTTTTTAGTGATCTGGGACAGTGGTTTCAGCTGGAACTCAACCTGCCAGACAGCCTGGTCATTCACACCGATTACGTGCAGGTTCCGGAACTGCAGCTGGTGGCGGATCGGGTCATCTTTTGCCAGGGCGCCACAACAAATCCGTGGTTCGAAGGAATCCCCAACAATCCATCACGAGGAGATATCATCAATGTCCGGCTCGACAAATACCAGGCGACAGATGTCGTGCATCATTCGATCTGGCTGGTCCCGGAAGCTGACGGCACCGTAACAGCAGGATCCACGTACGACTGGAAATTCATTCAGAACACACCAACAGCGGCCGGGCGACGAGAGATACTCAGAGCGATGAACCGATTCATCGAGGGACCAATTCAAGTGAACCATCATACGGCTGCCGTGCGTCCGACGATGAAAGATTACCGCCCCGTGATTGACCGACACGAGACACATGATCGACTGTGGATTTTCAACGGCCTTGGATCGCGGGGAGTGTTGGCAGCACCGCGACTGGCCCGCTTGTTAGCGGAATCAATGGTCGAAGCGTCACAGAAGCTCCCGGACGATATCAGTCCGGAACGATTGCGTCGGACGCCGGAGCGCCGTTCGTTGACCGACATTGCTCAGGCCAGAATCATCGAGGCCATCAAGCCGGGGGACGTTGTCATCGATGCCACCGTGGGGAACGGATATGATACGTGTTTCCTGGCAAACAATGTTGGCGGTGAAGGTCAGGTCTATGGATTCGATGTTCAACAACCGGCAATCGAATCGACTCAAAAACGACTCGATGCAGCGGGCCTGAAGAATGTCGAGCTGATTCAGCGAAGTCACTCTGAAATCAAATGGCAAGTCACAGTGCCCGTGAGTGCAGCGATGTTCAATCTCGGGTATTTGCCTCGAAGTGATCACTCCATCGTGACCCGGGCTGAGACCACGATCGCAGCATTGGAGCAAATCGTCGACCTGCTCTGTGCTGGTGGGATCATCACAATACTGGCATATCGAGGGCACGATGGAGGAATGGAAGAATCGAAAGCAGTGGAGGGCTGGCTCCAAAATCAGCTCGACTGCACAGTGGAACGGATCGACAGCCGGCCGGCACGAGCCGCTTCACCGGTGCTGTTCGTTCTCATGAGGCGTTGAGGCGATCAATACGCGGGCCCTTGCATCAGTCACGCCAACCAGCAAGGCGGATCGCCAATCAGAAGTTCACCGTGTCTTCAACGGTAACGGTCATGATGACATTGGTTGACGATCGATCTGCTTCCGAATTGCTCGACCTTTGAAGTCATGCCCATCAGCTCGGATTCAATGGGGCGATCTCGGGAAATGAATCGGCAGAAAGTTGAGTTGCAATTCGTCGAACATCGTCTTCGTGTGCAAGCAAAACGGGATGGTGCAGTGTGACCAGCTGGTGATGCATGGCAGTTGCATTTGGTAAATTGCCGACTGCCCGGAAACGCGACTTCGCGTGGATCATGTGGAGGCCCGGAAAGCCCTTGTCCAGAGGAATGTCGAACCGCCGTATTTGCTTCACAAATCGGTCTCGTGCTGCCGAATCATTGTCTGCCATCAGAAACGCCAGTTTGTAGTAGGCGGTATCTGCGTCCGTGTGGCGATCGTGTATTGCCTGGATTCCAGCAGTCGAAGCCATATTCGTGCGCAATGATTCAGCAGAGACTCGCCGCTTCGCGTTGCGTTTATCCAACTGGTGAAGTTGAGGCAACAGGACGGCTGCCTGCATTTCTGACAATGGATACGCATCGTTCCCACGTTGTGTATACAGGTGGATGCGTTGAGCCAGCTGAGCATCGTTTGTCAGCAGAGCTCCACCGCGACCGGCCGTGAGTAACTTACTTCCACCGAAACTCAGCACGCCCACGTGACCAACTGACCCGGCTCGACGGCCATCGATTCTGGCTCCGGGAACCTGACACGCATCTTCGATCAACGTCAATTTGTATTCGTTGGCGAATTCAGCAATCCCTTTAATGGGCGCCATGCATCCATGCAGATGCGAACAAATAATTGCTCTGGTGGAGGGTGTTAACGCCGACGTCAGTTGATCAGGATCCAGGACGGGACGACCGACCAGCGTGTCGACAAGGACCGGACCAGCTCCCAGAGTCAGAACATTGGCAAAATTAGCTTTGTAGTCGTAAGCCGCCAGAATCACTTCATCACCGGAGTGCACGTTCGAGGCGCGCAGGGCCAGTTCAACAGCCGATGTACCGCTGCTGCATAAATGCACATGTTCGACTGAGTAAAACTCGGCCAGAGCTGTACGTAAAGCGTCGCAGTGCGGACCGTGATAACGGCCCCAGCTGCCGTCGGCGATCATCTCCTCCATTGCCAGTCGGACGGCAGCGTCATCAACCGGCCACGCCCAGGGACTGGCGGAATGATCAATGGAAGGATTCATGACGGTTCGGATGTTCCGGTCGACGACGCGTCACTGGCACCGGAGGCATCTTCCTGTTCCGGAACCTTCACCAGAATCTCACCTTTCTCAACTTTGACCGGATAGGTCGCTGTGCAGATTCCGCTTTTGGAATTGTCCATCCAGGTTCCGTCGCTCAGTCGAAACCGCCAGGCGTGCCAGGGACAGATGACGGTCCCATCTTCAACATGTCCATCTGACAGTGACGCTCCCATGTGGGGACAAAAATCGTTGATCGCCAGATACTGTCCGTCCTGGCAGAATACTCCGACCATCGTGCCGTTGACAGGAAAACACCGCCCCTGACCGTCGGGAATGTCACCAACTTTGGCAACAGCTTGGAAATCGTACATCGACTCAACCACTTATCAGCACGAGGTCAAAACAACAACCTGATCGAACCCACAACTGAGATCATCGACAGGCGGTCGCAGTTGTCAAATGCGGAATAGACGGAATCGGGAAGCAACCCGGTCGATGCCTCGTTCAATACAGGCTGCCGCGGGTGAATCTCTGGTGACTCAATTGGCCTCGGTTCTGACCGCCAGGATCGAACACACGAAGATTTCTCTCAAACATGCGTTACAATGCCTGCCTGGCCACTGACCCGCCGGATTGCTGAAAGGACAAAATGTTCGTAGATCAAGTCATCTTGTATTGCCAGGCTGGGGACGGCGGAAATGGGTGCAGCAGTTTCCGACGGGAAAAATATGTACCACGCGGAGGTCCGGATGGCGGTGACGGCGGCAATGGGGGCAGTGTTGTCATTAAGGCTGACCGGAATCTGGGGTCACTCACAAATCTCACTGGCCGCCGGCATTGGAATGCGGAGCGAGGCGAACACGGAAAAGGGGCGCTGCGGACCGGTCGCACGGGTGTCGACACGGTCATTCTGGTGCCTCCCGGGACGCTGGTAATGGATGCTGTGGACGGGCATCTCCTGAAAGACTTGCGGAGTCACGAAGACCGCGTCGCGATCGCGAAAGGTGGCTGGGGTGGTCGAGGCAATAAACGTTTCGCGTCGTCAACTCATCAGGCGCCCAGGGAATGCGAACCTGGCGCGTCCGGAGAATACCGTGAAGTCAGGCTGGAGCTAAAACTGATTGCTGACGTAGGGCTCATCGGAAAGCCAAATGCCGGCAAGTCGACATTGCTCAGTCGGGTTTCGCAGGCCACGCCGGATATCGCCGCCTATCCCTTTACAACAACGTATCCAAATCTGGGAATGGTTCGGCTGGGATACGATCATGAGTATGTTCTGGCGGACATACCGGGTTTGATCGAAGGAGCGCACGCAGGAGCTGGCTTAGGGCATGAGTTTCTCAAGCACGTGGAACGGACCCGCTTGCTGGTACACCTTGTCGAGCCAGCCCCCATGGACCATTCAGACCCCCTGGACAATTACACACAGATTCGGCAGGAATTGGAAAAGTATAATCCGCAGCTGGCGCAACGGCCGGAGATTCTGTGTGTGACCAAGGCCGAACTGCCGGACGCAGAAACGTGTGCGGAATTACTCCGTGAAACATCCGGCCGCGACGTACATTTGATATCCGCTGTGACCGGTCATGGCATCGACCAGTTACATCAGATGGTCGTCCAGCGGTTAAGCAGCCTGCATGATGACAGGTCGCCCATCACGGGCTCACTGCCATTCGCGAGCGACACACAGGTCGAGTAGAGAGTCTTCATCATGAAAATCCTGTTGGCAAATCCACGTGGTTTCTGTGCTGGTGTCAACATGGCAATCGAATGTCTGGACGATGCCATTCGTCGCGTCGGGCCGAACATCTACGTCTACCATGAAATTGTGCACAACAGGTATGTTGTCGATCGGTTTACTCAACAGGGGGTCACGTTCGTCGATTCGATCGACGAAGTGCCTGAAGGATCGATCCTGCTGTTTAGCGCGCACGGTGTTTCACCGGAGATCCGACAGACCGCGAAAGATCGGAAACTGCAAACGGTCGATGCCACGTGTCCGCTGGTCACAAAAGTTCACCTGGAAGCGATTCGCTACGCACGCGACGGATTCAATATTATTCTCATAGGACACCACGGACACGACGAAGTCATCGGCACGATGGGTGAAGCACCAGAAAGTATCACGCTGGTGGAAACGCCGCACGAAGTCAATTCCCTGACGTTCACTGACAACGACAAACTGGCGTATCTGACGCAAACGACGCTGAGTGTGGATGAAGCAGGAGCCGTGATCGCAGCACTCAGGCAGCGCTACCCCGAAATTCAGTCGCCACCGAAGGAGGATATCTGCTATGCCACGACGAACCGTCAGGACGCCGTAAAGATGCTGGTGGAGCAAGCGGATGTCCTGATCGTACTCGGCAGTCAAAACAGTTCGAATAGTCGTCGTCTGATGGAGATTGGGGCTCAACGAGGAGTAACGTCAAGACTCATCGACGGAGCCGGCGACCTGCAGGAAGAATGGTTTGCTCACGCCGAGACAGTTGTTGTCACCGCTGGGGCGAGTGCCCCGGAAATCGTGGTCCAGGAGTGCATCAACTTCCTGACGGAACGTTTTGGGGCAAGTTTGACGGAAGAAACGGTCCGGGAAGAAAATGTCCATTTCAACCTGCCGCGAGAATTACAGCAGTTGACCGTGACGACGTAGGACGGTCCACACAGCCCGCAGAAAGTTTGGGGTGGTTCACCACCATCCGGTCTCGTTGCTGGTTCCTGATTGTTGACCTGAGCCGAGCGACAAGCATTCGAGTCATGACCCAACCGTCAGACAGTTTTACGACAGACTTGCCGTCGCATGGCCAGCGAATACCCAGCAACAGGAGCGGAAAATCAGATTCTGTTCACGCGGCCGAAACTGATTCGGCTGCGCAGAACGGAAGCGTTCAGCCGCTGCTATAACGCGGGATTTCGAGTCGGAGACGGGCACCTGCTGCTGTTTGCAGCAACCAACGACCTGCCGCATGTTCGCGTTGGCGTGAGCGTGTCGAAAAAACACGGCAATGCGGTCCGGCGGAACCGCAGGAAACGACTACTGCGAGAAGCAACTCGACTTTGTCAACACGACCTGCCGGCGCTGGATCTTGTGCTGGTTCCCCGACAAACCGATCGATCAACGCTCACGGACTACCAGTCGTCCATCGTGGCTCTGACAGCCAGGCTGGCGAAAAGGATCAACCGAAACCAGAAAGTGGACGGTTAGTGATTGTCTCTCAGAAAGTCTTTGAGTGCATCGACTCCATCTTCGTCGGTGAGGATTTCCTCGTCGTCAATCACTTCGATGACTGCGGCCGCCATCTCGACGGCTTCTACCGAAATACTCGGATCAATCACCTCAGTGGCATCATCAATCAGAATCACTTCTTCACTGTCACCACCAATGATCTCGATTTCCGAGTGTTCGATCGCCATTTCTTCTGCGTGGCTTGAATAGTCAACGGTGAGGTCATCGTTTTCGGCGACGTCTCCGGCGTGTTCGATCGCGAAGTCCATGGAACCCGCCGGCATCGACTTCAGGGACTGAGCAGATTCCTGCCGTTCCCTAATCTGAGTCACTTCCTCATTGGAGTCCGGGTTTTCGATTTCGTTGGCGGAAATGCGAGCGACGAAGCAGACCGGTCCTACGGCCACGTTCATCCCGTCTTCGATAAAATAACGTTTGCCGGGAATCGTTTTTTGGCCATTCAGCCAGGTGCCATTGCAGCTCTCCAAATCAGTGATCGCCACACCCGCACTGTCGATTCGCAGGAAACAGTGCCGCCGACTGACCTGTGGCGCAGAGACGCGCAGATTGCAATCCGACCCTCGACCAATGACGATGTCATGACGAACAGTCACTCGCCGAATGTTTGAGCTTTGTTCCTGCAGCTCAAGCACGACCTTCATCGGCAGCGACCTTTTTCAGGAATGCGAGTGTTCCGCTTGTTCGCTGTGTGGGGACAGAGACCAGTGCCATTCCGGTATCGAAACCAGCGTACTGAAGTCATGAGGTCCTGTCCTCACCTGCGAAACCCAGCGGTCCGATCCATGAGACATTTACGGGAGAGTCCCTGAACTTTCAACAAAGCGTTCTAAAATCAGCGTGCCAAATCGATCAATCGGCCGCAAGTCGATAATGAACGAATACGCTGAAAACAGAGGATTTTGAACTGTCGTTTTGTGTCGATCCCATCTTTTGAATTCCAGCACTTGTGGTGAAAGACGACTGAATGGTCGAATTTCATTGGTCTGTTTCTATGTTATTATGTTCGGATGGTCCCGGACAGATTCGGGATTGAGATAGTTCACCTGGGTTCAAGGCACGGAATTCTGATGGCGGTCGACTGGGAAGACTTCAGTAACCGGACACCTACCACGGCCGAAGTTCGGTTGTTGGGACGGGTGGATGTCCTGTCAGTGCTTGCGTTGCAGAAGTTGATGGCGCACGAAGTGCGGCAACAGGGACGGATCAACGCCGCAGTCTTGATCTGTGAACACCCTGCTGCAATTACGACCGGGACCGACGGCTCCCTGCTGGAATTACCGATAGAACGCCGCGAGCTGGAATCACGATTACTCGACGTCCATCGTGTGAAACGTGACGGACACGCCATCCTGCATCAGCCGGGGCAGCTGGCGGCGTACGTTGTGGTAGCGCTCGATGAGTGTGGACTGAGTGAAGCCGAGTACCGCTGGGGTTTACAGGAAGCCGTCATCCGGACTTGCCAGGATTCCAATGTGAGGGCTCATCGGACCGACGACCGCTGCGGTGTGTTTGGACGGCACGGCCTCGTTTGCGAAATCGGCATCCACGTCCACCAGGGTGTTACCAGCTTCGGTGCGTATCTGAATGTCTGTTGCCGGCTGGATGAAGCGAGGTCACTGGGGCGTGGCCTGTTGGATCAGAGAATCTCGTCCCTGGACGCCGAGCGTGTTCGGCCTTCCGTGATGGCACAGGTTCGCAGCTCGCTGATTCAGCATCTGTGCGAACAGATCGGGTATCCGGAGTATCACATCCATACCGGCCATCCTTTTCTTAGACGAACTCGAAAGCTCGTTCATGACCGCGTTGCCGATCATTAATTCACCGTCCAGCCGGCCGCAACGCCGACTGCCGAAGTGGCTCAAGCGACCGCTGCCACAGGCCGGGATGGCATATACAGGTGACGTGATTTCAGACCTCGGTCTGGAAACGGTTTGCGAAAGCGCCAAGTGCCCCAATCGCACGGAATGCTGGTCACAGCACACCGCGACATTCATGATTGGTGGTAATGTGTGTACTCGTCCGTGTGGTTTCTGTTCGGTACCCAAAGGCAAAACGACGGCTCTGCAAGTTGACGAGCCGCGTCGAGTGGCGGAAGCGGCAGCACGTTTGGGGCTGCGCTATGTCGTCATTACCTCGGTCACCCGTGACGACCTGCCCGATGGTGGTGCGGAGCACTGGTACAGGACAGTGCTGGCCGTGCGCGAGCGGACAGGAGCGGAGATCGAAGTGCTGACACCCGATTTCATGGGAGACAATGCAGCCATCAGTCGGGTCATCGAGGCGCGCCCGGATGTTTTCAACCATAACACGGAAACCGTGCCACGGCTCTATCATCGCGTGCGTCGAAATGCCGAATACCAACGGACGCTGGATCTGCTTCTGCAGGTGAAACAGGAAGCTCCTGATATTCCGACCAAGAGTGGCCTGATGCTTGGACTGGGCGAAACACGGGAAGAGCTGCTGGATGTTTGCTCGGACCTGCGCCGGGTTGGTTGCGACATGATCACGCTGGGGCAGTATCTTCAGCCAACTGCGGACCATCTGCCGGTCGATCGCTACGTACCGCCGGAAGAATTCGACGAGATCGGCGAGGAATGCCGAAAGCTCGGTTTCCGCATGGTTGCCAGTGGCCCGTTCGTCCGTTCCAGTTATCACGCCGGCGAGATGACCGAGCATCTTGACAGTGGAACTCAACCGCAAGTGATGACGTCCTGAACAGCGATGCCGGACTCAGTCATCATATTCGACTTCGACGATTCCATCACGTGACCGGATCTTGATCTCCCAGTCGCCATAGTCGAGATCGATCCGGGTGCGACACCGTGACACCGTCACGTGCTGAAGAGGAACCGTTGGGACGAAGATCTGAACATACGTTACACCTTCGATGCAGCCGGGAGAACCCCATGCTGCCAGGTGCGGGTTTCGGACAGCCATGATGACTGGCTGCGCGTGTGGAGCAATTTCGTGCCCATTTCTGATCCTCACGTGCGGTTCCAGTGGAACGTCACACGTGACGATTTCACCGAGTTCATGGGGCAGGATACCGATTGAGGAGGGTGCGGGTGCCAGCAGCAGTGGCTGGTGAATCACTGGGCGCGGGTTGTAGATTGGGGAAGGTGTTGTGTGACCGATATGAATCGAAACGGATCGTTTGTAGGGCCGAATGGCGTGGCGGTGAACCCGGTGAGATCCTGAATGATGCACGACATGGGAATGATGAGGATGGTGATGACGCGGTCCATTGACAGCTCTCAGGAAATCGACCAGATCGTTCCCGAAACTGACAGGAGCGATGAACGTCATTGCAGCAGCGAAACACATTGCCGAGAGTCTGTTGTGCACCATGTGTCGTCTCCACGTCGTTATGAGCAGTTGGATGAGAGGGGGGATTCTGTTTCCGTCGTTGCCGACCATTGTCGTAGTAAACAAACCATGTACCAAACGTCGGTAATTCCATAAATCGTTATTATTTATTGACTTATGATGTGTCGGTTTGGCGCAGGCCGGAAGGAATTGTTGTCAAATTGACATTAGAGTCATCTGATCGATGGCACCAACGACCTCGCCACCAGCATGTTGCCACTGTCGATCGAATCCACCCTGTGGATCTGAACACAACCAGAATTCAACAGGTTCACAACGAGTTACTAACAGGGATTCAACAGATCTGTTGATAACTCACACTGCGTCTGTTGAGATCCCGCCATCAAATTTGAGTTGGGAGAATTGCTCGTGTCAGAGAATCGATTGAATAAGCTTGAAGCCATGTTGGCAGATGATCCGGATGACGGGTTGTTGAAATACATGTTGGCGCTGGAACTTGAAAAGGCGTCTGATCACGATCGCAGTCTGCAGCTGTTGGCAGAATTGATGAGTGCTGAGCCGCCATACGTTCCGGCGTTTCTGATGGCTGGACAGCAATCGGTCACGATTGGGCAGCCTGAGGCAGCACGGACCATCTGGCAGGCCGGAATACAAGCCGCACGTGACCAGGATGACGAGCACGCCGCCGGAGAAATGGCTCAGTTTATTAACGACCTTGTGTGAACACCTGCCTGCCGGTTCGAAAGCACAGCAGCAATCCAATGTGGTTGACAACGAGGGCCGGCGATGGAAGTGAACAGTTGGTCACACTCTATTTGACTGCCGTTCGTGTGAATCAGGTGGATGGCGGACGGTCAAGAAGTCGTCATGATTGTCGATGGGGAAATCGAATTGCCGAGCCTTTGATGTGCCGGCTGAACGATCCCTTGCCGTGGAAAGACGGTAGAAATCGGCCAGAAGGGTGTTCCGCCAGAGATGTCATGGCATGAGACATACAGAAAGATCATCTCAGGCGAACGGCGCGGGGCAATCGCGACCGTCATTCGCGCGATTTTGCGTTCGCTGGCGATGCTGTACGGTGGCGTCACCGCAGTCCGGAATCTTATGTTTGACATGGGTCTGCGGCAGGCCACGAAAGTCGATGTGCCGGTGATTTCAGTCGGGAATCTGACCACGGGTGGGACCGGCAAGACACCGATGGTGGCCTCGATCGTGCGGATGCTGCAGGGTGTCGGACGCGCACCGGGAATCCTCAGTCGAGGTTATCGGGCTGACGCACACGGCATGAACGATGAAAATCGAGTCCTTCAACATCTATGTCCGGGCGTTCCACATGTACAGAATCCAGATCGCATCAAAGGTGCCTCCAGGATCATTAACAGGCACATGGTGGATTCAATCGTACTTGATGACGGCTTCCAGCATCGGCGGATCGTTCGCGACCTTGACCTGGTCCTGATCGATGCGACAAATCCATTCGGTTACGATGATGTCCTGCCGCGAGGTCTGTTGCGGGAGTCCATCCGGAGTCTGCGGCGAGCTCACATGGTTGTGGTCACGCGCGGCGACCAGGTGTCGGCCACGCGTCTCACCGGTGTTGAGGAGCGGATCTGCAGTGTGGCTCCTCAGCTCAGGGATCGGCTGCTGCGAGTATCATTTCGACCCGCAGGGCTGCTCGGGATCGACGGAACAACGCAGTTGCTGTCGCAGATCGAACTACGTCGAGTGATGGTTCTGGCCGCGATCGGGAATCCTGAGAGTTTCGAGAACACATGTCGTGGGGCAGGAGCCTGCGTGGTCCATTCACAGATTTATCCGGATCATTACCACTATACGCGGTCGGATCTTTGCGAGGTTCAATCAGCTGCTGCAGAACATCAGGTAGACCTTGTCCTGACGACGGTGAAAGATCTTGTGAAAATTCGGTTATTGGGTCCGGAGACGAACGGCGAACAAACCGTTCCGGTCGTCGCGCTCGAAATCGCCACGGTGTACGATTCACCGAACGGTGAACAGCTGTTACGTTCAATGATCGAGCATTTGCTGTTGTAAGCACAGATCCAAACGGGTTTCCGGTGGCAGCAGTGCTCATCTCGTGCGGGTTCCAGTCAACAAAGGTTAAGCATGTCATTTGCAGAACGGGCCACGAATCTGGCGGAACTTCGGGAAAGCGGGTGGCAGTCACGAACCGTGAAAGAAGAACTGCGCGAGAATTTTCAGCGACGACTCGCGTCCGGCGATGAGCTGTTTCCGGGGATTTTGGGTTACGAAAACACTGTCATCCCCGAGATCAGTTTGGCGCTGCTCGCGGGACATGACATGTTGTTTCTTGGCGAGAAGGGTCAGGGCAAGAGTCGCCTGATGCGGATGATGGTGCAGTTTCTGGACCATGCCGTCCCGTACATCGTCCTGCCTGGATGCCCCGTCCACGAAGATCCGTACCAGCCGATCACGGCGGCTGCAAAAGCGCATCTCAGTGAAGTACCGGCTGAGCAGGTGGCGATCCAGTGGTGGTCGCGTGAAGATCGATATTCGGAGCGGCTCGCACCGGGAACAAAATTCGCAGACATCGTCGGTGAAATTGATCCGGCAAAACTGGCAGCCGGCACCAGCATGTCTGAAGAAGAAGCTCTGCATTTCGGACTGATCCCGCGCATGCATCGTGGCCTGTTCGCGATGAATGAACTGCCCGAACTGGATGAACTTGTGCAGGTGGGGCTGTTTAACATTCTTGAAGAGCGCGACGTGCAAATTCGAGGATATCCTGTGAAGTTTGATCTGGACGTCATGATCTTGTTTTCCGCGAATCCGGCCACATACAACCGCAGCGGTAAAGTGATTCCGCAGCTTAAGGACCGCATCGGGAGTCTCATCCAGACCCACTATCCGCTGGAACGCGACCTGGGGATTCAGATCATGGAGCAGGAATGCAGCGTTCCCGTGGACGGAGCATACCCGGTGACGGTGCCCTTTTTCATGAAACAGATCGTCGAGGAAATCAGCCGGGCTGCTCGCGGGAGTCGCTACATCGATCAGCAATCGGGAGTCAGTGCCCGGTTCAGCATCGCCAATTACGAAACGATGATCGCCAGCGCCCGTCGACGAGCGATCGTGTTGAAGGAATCACCGGCCGTTCCCAGAATCAGTGATTTGGGACATCTGTATTCCTCGTCGCTCGGCAAGCTGGAAGTCGACATGATGAGCAGCCATCAGATGTCTGAGCAGCAGGTGCTCGATTCAGTGATGGCAGAAGCGATCCGAACCATCTTTGAGGAATATGTCGAGCTGCATGGACTCGAAGAGATCGGCCAGATCTTTGCCAAAGGCGTCAGAATCGAAATCGGCGACATGCTGCCAAGTTCCCACTACGAGCAATTGCTCAGGCGCGTCCCGCCTGTCTGGGATACGGCATTCGACCTGAACGCTTCAGAAGATCCGGCTGTTCGTGCCTCATGTGTGGAGTTTGTGCTGGCCGGATTGCATGCAACCGACCGCATCAGCCGCTCCCAGAAGCACGGGATCGTATCCTACGAGATCGGATGATCGCCTGTTGCGGGTCTCGAGTGACGGGACCCACGCCACGCGATGATCTCGTTTCCAGGAGGTTCACAACATCTCAGGAAAGCGATCCGGGAATGCTTCACTAATCGATGTGAAGCGATTGAAGCGATCGCTGATTTCTGCGACAAAGCGCCCACTTTGACCAGCCGCATCTCTCTATTAGCGGCTGGAGGGCCAGGAAATATCGTGCCCAAAGGCCTGTAATCGGCAAGGCACATTTCGGAGTCGGTGATGTACGTTTTGGCTGCTTGTGTGCCCATTTTGGGGGCTGTTGGTCTGGCATTCAGTGCGTATCGCTACAAATGGGTGGTTGAACAGGATCCCGGCAACGAGCAAATGCAGGAGATCGGGTCGCGCATTCAACGCGGCGCCATGGCTTTCCTCAAGGCTGAATACACGGTGCTGCTCGGCTTTCTGGTGATCGTCGGCGGGCTGTTGTTTATGACAGGCGATCGACCGGAATCCCATCCATTGATTGCCGTTTCGTTTTTCATCGGAGCCGTGTTCTCGGGGCTCGCCGGCTTCCTGGGGATGAGGATCGCCACGCAGGCGAATGTCCGCACAGCGCAAGCAGCCCAGACAGGGCTTGGCCGAGCGCTCAAAGTCGCGTTCAGTGGCGGATCGGTCATGGGATTGACCGTCGTTGGACTGGGAGTGCTTGGTCTTGGCACGCTGTTCATCGTATTTTCACTGCAGTTCGGAACAGAGCCCGATCAAATCAAGCGGACTATCAACGTGCTCACCGGCTTTTCGTTCGGGGCGTCATCCGTGGCGTTATTCGCGCGGCTCGGGGGAGGGATCTACACGAAAGCGGCTGACGTCGGAGCGGATCTCGTAGGAAAAGTCGAAGCTGGAATCCCTGAAGATCATCCGCTCAACCCGGCCACGATTGCAGACAATGTGGGCGATAACGTTGGCGACGTTGCCGGAATGGGTGCGGACCTGTTTGAAAGTTATGTGGGCTCGATCATTGGAACGATGGTGCTCGGTGCGGCGTTTGCCATCCTTCCGGAATTCAGCGGACACCTCAATGGATTGTCTGCTGTTTTGTTGCCGTTGCTGCTGGCCGCGGTGGGTGTGGTTGCGTCAGTGATTGGGACGTTCTTTGTCAGCGGCGAAGAAAATACTGATCCACAGAAGGCACTCAATCGAGGTGAACTGGTCGCCGCTGGAATCATGTTGATTGGCAGCCTGGCAGTCATCCTGAGCATACTGCCTGAGAGCTGGCAGTATAAAGGCCGTGAAATCAGTCGCATGGGAGTATTCTATGCGACTCTGATAGGACTCGGTTGCGGACTGCTGATCGGTCTTGTCACCGAATATTACACGGGAACCGGGAAGAAGCCTGTCCGCGAGATCGTTCGGCAATCGGTCACAGGGGCAGCGACCAACATTATCTCCGGTCTGGGTGTCGGGATGCAGTCAACCGCCATTCCCATTCTGTTGATCGCTGCGGCGATTATTGGAGCCTACGAAATGGCCGGGCTGTACGGGATCGCGATTGCTGCGGTCGGTATGCTGTCGAACACCGGAATTCAGCTGGCGGTTGATGC
>JBDOMX010000972.1:0-5494 GCA_039831615.1 Planctomycetaceae bacterium | reverse complement strand
AAACGCTCTTCTCACCGGCATCTTCTCGCTCTATTAAGCCGCGATTTCTGCCGGGCGGGGTGGCCGGATGAGGGGCGCTTGACCGGGTGGCGATCACGATGATGCGTGCTGATCGACAGCTGTGCTTCAATTATCTCACCGCCATAATCGCCTGTGTGCCGGCAATTTTGATCCAGGTGGCGTTATTGGATTCCACGAGCTCATTCATCAGTGCCATGGCCTCGTCAGGACTCGTGGCCAGGCCGGCCGATATGACATCAGCAGGCCGTTGTGGTCCCACGTCATAAACCAGCCGCTGAAGATTACGAGATGCCGAGATCCATTCCATGCCAGGCATGGGCTTTGGCATGGGAGCCCGCTGCGGCTTCTGCCCCGGTTTTGGAGCCGGCGCTGCCGGTGGGGCCGGTGTGGATTTTTGAACCGACTTCGGTTGAGACTTCGCGGCTCCTTGTTTCGTGCGACTGGTTTCAATCTCAACCGGTGGTTCAACATCCGGTGTCGCTTCAGCATTGTCATCCATGCCGATGACTTCACGGAGGATGTTGTTTCCCGATTGAATTGCAAAGACCGCGGTTCGTATCCTGTCGGCGTCCGTCTTGGACATCGGTGAATAGAACAGAGTGGACAGCGAATCGATTGCCACGCCGATGTGCTGATCGATGCTGGCAACAAGTTCGGCCAATTCATCCAGAGTCTGCGAGTCTGTCTGATCCATTGATTCAACTCCCGCAATGTTCACGTGTGGAAAAGGAAGTGTCGGGAAACATCCAGTGGTTCACAAAGACTACCGGCCAGATCAATCGCCATCAATGTTGGCGCCTGCTGCGGTATGCCTAACGGCCCATACATCCGCCCGCCGGTCCCCTGTCACCTCCTGTAAGCAGGAAGATTGCCGTGCAAACCGTCGGCAGATTCGCCCTCCTGCGCTCAGCGGTTCCCGGTTGCGGATGATCGATTGAATGACAGCTGTTTCCTGGCTTCATTCAAATGCGACGGGTGTGACCGGCGGCATGCCGGTCACACCCGAGTTTCGGACACCTCTCACCGTGATCAGAGAATACGCGTCATTATTGTGCGACGACGTCCTGGGTCAGTTAAAGGCAGAACAGTGCCGCCTGTTGCACGTGATCACGGACCGCTCGGATGAGTTGAACAACATGGTCAACAACATGCTGGACTCAAGCCGTCTGAATATGGGAATCCTGTCCGTGGACCGGTGCGCCTGCGAAGCAGCCGACATTGTTCGTCAGGTCGAAGAAAGCCTTCAGCGCAAGGCCGTACTCAGAGACGTTTCAATCGAATTTCACATCGCGCCTGAACTGCCAACGGTCTACTGCGATTCCGAAAAGGCCGCACGCATCCTGACTAATCTTACGATCAATGCCATCAAATTTTCCGGGGATCCCGGACAGGTGGTTGTGAGAGTCTACCAGGCGGCGCCGGGCGAGGACGTCGCGATCAGCGTCGCCGACAACGGCCCCGGGATCGCGAAAGACGAACAACAGATCATCTTTGATCGATTCCGGCAAATCGGCACCAGCACTCGCAGCAGCACGCAAGGATTCGGGCTCGGCCTCAGTATCGTTCACGAGTTGGTCGGTGCGAACTTTGGTCAGCTCGAGGTCGCAAGTGAGTCGGGGAATGGCAGCATGTTTTCCTTCACCCTCCCGCTGCACCAGCCTGCCGAGATTGCTCGTCGCTACACTGACAGACTCGCGCACAAATCCACCGACCCCGCCCGCGTGTCCGTGATTTCCGCTTCTCTCACGGAAACGGACGCTGCCTGCGGCAACATGAAAGGATTCTGGCAACGGATTCAGCGTGGCCGGGACCTTGCGTTGCAGGTGCGTCACGACTGCTGGTTGTACCTTGTTGCCTGTGGGGAGGTTGAAGTCACCAACGTTGTGGATCGTATCAACCGCGAACGAAATGAAGCCAACCGCAATCGAGCTCAGGCTCCGCTGGCCGAACTGAATCTGAAACACGAAGGAACGTGGTGGGCCAAAGCCGGCCGAGATGCATTCAATCATTGCCTGGAACAGTTATGCGAAACCGGCGCGTCGCTCAAGTCGCCGGCGGATCACTCAACGACGGCAGGCATTCTTCCCGTGTCGACACCGTCGTCTGCCTGTTCGAATCGTCAAATTACAGCACCTGCTTGAACCGGGACTCCCAAATGCAAACAACGTTAGCCAGCACTGTCCTGATGATCGAAGACGACCGAGATGTTCGCATGGGGACAAAGATGCGACTGCAGATTGCAGGATACAGGACGCTCGAAGCGGAAAACGGGCTGGAGGGAGTGGCCACGGCGATCGAGCAACAACCGGATGTCATTCTGCTGGACGTACGAATGCCACAAATGGATGGTCTGACGGCGCTTGCTCATCTGCGGGAGAATGCTCTCACTCGAGACATTCCAGTGATCATGCTGTCGGCGAGTCTTGTGGACCAAACAGCTGCTCTCGACAACGGGGCACGATTCTTCCTTGCCAAACCATATCAGGGACCACAAATGCTGGAGGCAATCAGTACCGCGCTGGAAACTGCCGACCGCTGATCCCGGTCAGTCACGCCGGCCACAGTCGTGACGACACAGTTGTGACGACACAGTTGTGACGACACAGTTGTGACGACACAGTTGATTTCATCATATGCAATCCAGGAAGAGAGGTGCTCCTGACACTGGCAATTTAGTATTAGATTCATGCCCACCACACGGATGGCCATCGCCCCTCGACCCACCTTCTATCCTACCTCGGCACCCGCCACAACCGCCGGAACCACGGGGATCTTCCTGCCTTCCCTGAGTACACGGCGTCGGAGCATGATTATGAAACACATACTCACCATGATAAGCATTCTGTACTTCGTCCCCCATGACTGTCCGGCGGCGGACACTCGCAACCGGAACAACATGCTGCCGCCTCGACCCGCCGCGACCCACGATCGTATTGGAGAGTCAGGCCGAGCATGGACTGTTCCACGACCGCACGCAAAGCTCACTGAACGGCGGCGATCATCGACACGTCAACCCAGGGGGAGGCTGTCGCGCGGACCCGGATCGCCTGTCCAGTCTGCCCGGCGGATCCGGACGAATCGCACTCAGCCCCGAAGTTTTCGAATCGCCAATCGTCATGCATTGGTCGGACAAAGTGAACGTCGGACCGCCACACCTGATAACACGAGGCGTCTCGTGAATTCTCCCGCAAGCCCGAAGTCCTCCGTGATGCTGGACTCACGGCTGCTCGTACGCCCGATTTTCTAAGGGTCCTCAGAAGGGGACCAGCGTCGGACGAATGCAGCTCGGGGGGTCATCAGGCAGCCGTGCCTCTCGAACAGCCGCTGTGCCCTGTTCAATACGTTAAGGGAAATCGCTCGATTTTCCTGGCTCAACAGACTTCAATTTACCTTTCGGGAGATTTAGCAATGATGACGGGGAAGATTCTAATTGCCGATGACGATCTGGATTTGGGTGAGGCACTGGCGATGCGATGTGAGGCAGCCGGCCTGGAGTGTATCGTCGTAGACAATGCCGAAAGCGCATTGCTGGCCGTCGCCGGCGAGCACCCTGACCTGGTGATCCTGGATCTCATCATGCCAACGCCGGACGGCGTGAGTGTCTTTGACATACTGGCAACACGCTACGAGCTGGCGGAGGTTCCGGTGATCATTCTCACCGGTTGTGAGGACGATGAGACAGTACGCGAGTGCCAGTTCCTCATGGCCCACTACGTTCACAAGGGTCCCAATCTCTGGCCCCGTCTGAGGCGTGTTCTTTCAGAGTACCTGTCGCCTGGATGGAACGACGAACCGGCCTCGAGCAGGCGTCATGAGACGCAGCTGTTTGGGATGCTGTACTAACCCGCGTCGTCGCGAGACGGTTTTAAGACGATCTTCACGTTTGACAGGGGAAACTGCCTCGCCGCCGTTTCCTCTGTCTCACGGGACCTCCCACCCACAAAACCCCAAACGAAAACGGAGATATTCTGCTTTAATCTCCCATTGTCTGAGTGGCATTCATGCCGTGCCCGGCGCGGCGGGCGGGCGGGCGCAACTTCCGGAGGTGATGACCGCCACCTCATGAACGGGCCAACGCTTGCAGGGACCTTTTCCACCAGGATGTGGCCGGCACTGCGAGGTAAGCTGTCGACCTGAAGCCGGCGTGCATTCCAACGGTTACTGATTCACGCAACTGGTGGAATATGGCAGACTGTTCCCTGCCCGATTCCGGTTCGGCGGCCTGCTTTCTTTTGCGTTTTCGGACTCTGGGTTTCTCATTCTTCCACCAGTCCGGCCCTTCCTTCAGAACTGTGGCGTCGTGTTCGATCAGCTTTGCCTTAAGCATCGCGAACTCTTTCGGATATTTTGCTGCCACATCGGTGGTTTCCTGCCAGTCGTCACGAATGTTGTAGAGTTCGAATGTCGTGAGCTCGCCTGAAGCGACGATTTTCCAGTCGCCTTCTCTCAGTGCCACTCGATATTCTTTGGGCGCCAGGTGATTCCGCCAATACAAGGGCTGATCCCGGTGGATTGGTTTGTGTTCAAAGAGTGGCAGCAGACTGGTTCCGTCAATTGTACGGTCGTCCGGCAGTGGAGCACCGACGATCTCGCAAACGGTAGGGAAGATGTCTGAGCCGATGACAGGGACATTGCTTTCGCTACCGGGTTCCACGTGGCCCGGCCAGCGAATGATCCCAGGCACCCGAATACCGCCTTCGTGAGATGCTCGCTTGCGTCCGCGTAACCCTCCCGTCGACCCGCGAGTTCGGCCTTTGCTGCCGTTCCCTTCCGGGCCATTGTCCGACGTGAAAATAACGAGCGTGTTATCACGGTAGTCGAGTCGGTCGATACCCTCCATCAGTCGCCCGAATGCTGCGTCCAACTGGGTAATATTGCCGTGATGCTGCCGAACGCCTTCATCTTCAATATCTGCATACGGCTTCATAAACTCCGGCGCCGACTCGATCGGCCGGTGTGGTTCGTGCGTCCACACTGTCAGAAAGAACGGGTTGCCGGAATGCTGTCTGGATTCAAGCCAGCGCACGGCCTCTTCGGCGCACAACATCGAACTGGGACCCTCCAATCGTCCGACCTCCTTTCCGTTGCGAACAAAATTGACCGGATTCATGTGATTCGGCGCGGCGTTATTCTGTGTAGCCAGCCAGTGGTCGTAGCCATGGGCGTCAGGTTGTGGTTGCCTGTCGCTGTTGAACAGCCCGTTCAGGTGCCATTTTCCGGCATGACACGTATCGTAGCCTCGCGCTTTCAACACTTCGGCGATCGTGATTTCACTCGTTCGCAGATAATACTGACTGCCCTCAGGAATCCATCTCCAGACGCCGTTCCGATACGGCGTCCGGCCGGTCAAAATCGCAGAACGTGAAGGGGAACAGACACTACAGCCCGCATAGCACTGCGTCAGTCGCAGCCCTTCGTCCGCAAAGCGATCAAGATTCGGGCTCTTGATGCGGGTGTGTCCGTAACATCCAAG
>JBDOMX010001006.1:0-5503 GCA_039831615.1 Planctomycetaceae bacterium | reverse complement strand
AGATCACTCAGCGATAAGCAAGAAAAGTGAGATACCTGTTCGCCATCCCGGTCAAAGAATGGCAAGTGCAGATCGTTAGCCAAAACTCACAGACTCACAGATCTCAACCATGTTGTCAAAGATCGTCACCCAACACCATTCCATCACCCCCACACCATGTTGACGCAAACTGCGTCGGCACAGGGAGATGGACAAAATCAGGCGAGCCGAAGAGTTTATCGAGCCCGTCGATCCTGTCAAGGCCTCAGGCGCCGTTATTTGGGACTTCACGGCGGCTTTCCGATTGCTGCGAGTCCTGGATCACTTGCTGGGCTCCCAGGCGGTCGAAGAAACAGTCAATCGCCAGCCACAGTGATCGGGCATATCGAAAGAAAACCAAAGGGAAAACCAGACAGAAGGACATTAATGCCGGCATTAAGACGTGATTGGGCCAGCCGATCCCGAAGTGCAGTAGCACATAGGTCACGGTCGTCAGCCCGGCCGTGACTCCATAGTTAATATAAGTCGATCCCAGGAAATATCCGGGCTCCCGTTCGAGCCGTGTTCCGCATTCCTCGCACGTTGAATTCATGCGGATCAAGCCGGCAAACAGTCTGCCGATTCCGCAGTACGGACATCGCACCCGACGTGCTCGTGCCAGTGCCTGACTGAATGAAAGTTCAAATTCAAGAGGATCGAGTGACTGCGGAGAGTTCATCATTTCCCGCCAAAAATAACCTGTGAATACCGTCGGACACCGAAAGTCTCTGCCTGCCTTTCTGTCGCAGCGTCGAACTGGATTCGGCTGGCCATGGTTCGATGCACAACGTTCGCATCCGACAGCCCGATCGTTTCATCACGAACCGCCAACTGCCCGCCAACGCACTTTCAATGGCTCAGCCGAAGCGGATCATGTTCGTTCAGGCTGGCCCAGGCTTTGACTCCGACAAATTCCTGCCCGAGTTCCTTTGCCAGCCATTCCATCGCTGGTCGTTCGCTGGAGTAATGTCCCATCAGGATCAGGTTCACCCCGCGTCCGCGAGCATCCAGCGCCGAGTGAAATTTTGCCTCGCCGGTGACGAAGGTGTCACAGCCTGCCGCCGCCGCCTCGTCAAGGAATTCGGCCGCCGAACCGCAGGCCACGCCAATATACTCCACCACCGCATCATCGTCACCGCAGTATTCGACGTAGTCCGCGCGGCAAACACTGCGGACGACCGCAACAAAATCCTTCAGGACACAGGAAGTCGCCAGCCGTCCTGTCCTGCCGCTGCCGATCTCCGGCAGCAACGCTGACCGGCGAATCGGCGTGACGTCGCTGAGTCCAAACCCTTCGGCCAGTTGCTGGTTGATCCCTTGTTGGGCACTGTCAAATCGTGTGTGCGCACTGTAAACGGCGACTCCGCTCTGAATCAGATCCAGCAGCATCCGACCTTCACTCGTCCGGTCAGAAATGGTCCTGCTGCCGCGAAACAGCACCGGATGATGTGAAACAATCAACTGCACGTCCTGCTGCAGCGCTTCCGCCGCCACATCGGGCGTCACGGTGAGACACGTGAGAATTCTGCGAACTCCCGAGTCGGCTCGCCCAATCAGCAGACCAACGTTGTCCCAGTCTTCAGCAAGCTCCACAGGAGCCAGCTGATCCAGAAATCTACAAACTTCAGAAACAATGGGCATTTGTGGTTTTCAGCGTCCGGTTTTCAGTGTTCAGTGTGCGGCACAGATGCTGGCGTTTTTCTTTCTCGTTTTATAGCCAATTGATCATGTCACTTCGACTTGCCGTCGCAACCGAAGACTTCGGAACACCGCTCCGAAAAGCAATCGCGCTGGCAGGCCGTGCCAGGGTTCCCGGCGTCCGACTCAATGCACGCCACGAAATCCTCGCGGAAAACATCTCTGCGTCAGGGCTGAGACAGCTCTCTCAATATGCACATCAAAACCGCATGGAAATTGCCGGCCTCAGCTGCCCCACTCGCCACAGCCTGGCCGACCCTGCCTATCTCGAGGAGCGAGTTCAACTGATCCGATCCGTCATGGACCTGGCGCGACCGCTGCGCACGTCGCACGTGCTCGTGCCATGTGGTCTCATCCCGAATCCGGCTTCCGATCGGCCGGTCACCGAACCGGACAGTGCCGATTCGGCACAGCTCGCCAATCCGTTTTCATTTGCCGCGGCTCCCTCCCGAAACTCGAACACAGTCACTCAGGAGGATCAGTTCGCGACTCTTTGCCAGGTGGTGACTGATCTGGTCAGCTACGGAAATCACGTCGGCTGCACCCTCACGCTGCAACTCGCGAACTACAGTGTTTCGCTCGTCCAGCAGCTGATTACGGCTGTGAACGACGGTCCGCTGCAAATTGTATTCGACCCGGCGGTCGCCGTTTTCACAGGTGCGAATATTATCGACACGTATCGCCACCTGTATGGCCACATCGGATTTGTGAGAGCTCGGGACGGGATTCGCAATGCGGACTACTCCGGGACGGAAACCCCCGTCGGGGATGGAGTTGTCGACTGGGACGAACTCCTGCCAACTCTGACAGAAGCCGACTACACCGGGTGGGTCTGTGTGGAACGTACGGGCGGCGATCATCGTGAAACCGACGTTCTGAAGGGTGTCGCCTGTGTCAAATCTTTGCTTCCAGAACCCGCGGAGGGATAGAATGTCATCATCGCTTTCGACTCCCGGTCTTCTGATGTTGTCCCCAGGTTAAATACGTCGTGAAGAATCCTCTTATCGCCATTGCGATACTTGTTTTCGCGGCCGCCGTGCTCGGTGCCGCCTTTTTGCTGCCAGGCAACGGCGAACTGGATCCCCCCGTACCGACTCAGCCGGCACTCGCGCAACCGGATCTTCGACCGGAGCCCGGCAACCGGTTGCCCTACCAGCCGCCGGATCCGGAACCCGACATCAACCGGGATGAACTGGAAGCCGAAACTCGCTGGCTCCTTGACAGTGTCCCACAGAGTGTCAAGTCGTCACTGATTGTCGATGCACCGTCATTGAGCGAGATTGACGCGCAACGCGTCGCCGGGATGGTCTGGATTCCCGGAGGGACCTACGTCATGGGAAACAACCACGGACCACCCGATGAGGCTCCTCGTCACGCGGTGGCCGTGGACGGCTTTTGGATGGACGCCCATGAAGTCACCAATGCTGAGTTCGAAGAGTTCGTTCGGGCAACGGGTTACGTCACTCTGCCGGAAAAAAAACCCGAACTCCGCAGCCTCAGGGAAGGCTCGGATCTGGGGCAGCTCGCGATCCTGGAAGAAATGAATCAGCCGGGTTCGATTTGCAGTCTGGCCATCAGCAGCCGGGATGAAATCGACGAGCGAGGTGCCTACAGCTGGTGGCAGTACGTTCCAGGTGCCAGCTGGAAACATCCGGAGGGGCCTGACAGCAGCATCTCCGACCGCATGGATCATCCGGTGGTCCATCTGAGCTGGTTAGATGTTCGGGAATTCTGCCAGTGGGCCGGCCGAAGCCTGCCGACGGAAGCTCAATGGGAATATGCCGCGCGAGGTGGTCACAACGGGCGTGTTTATCCCTGGGGAAACACGCGTCAACCACATGGGGCATGGCTGCAGAACATCTGGCAGGGTGAGTTTCCAGTGGAAGACACGGGTGAAGACGGCCATACGCGCACCGCGCCTGTGGGCTCCTTCGAACCGAATGACTATGGCCTGTATGATATGTCGGGCAACGTGTGGGAATGGTGTTCAGACTATTACCGCCCCGAATACTATCTCTCGAGTGCTGTTCGCAATCCATTGGGGCCGGAGGAAAGCTGGGATCCGATGGAGCCCGACGTGATCAAGCGTGTGCAGCGCGGTGGATCGTTCATGTGCAGTGAACAGTACTGCATCGGCTACCGGGTGGCGTCGCGGATGAAAGGCGAAGAAGACACGGGCGCATTCCATACCGGGTTCCGCACCATCATCACCCCGGACATGCTGGAGCCTGCGGCCGCAGAGTGACGCCCGTTGCAGAATGACCAGGCGGTTTTCAATTCGATCGTGCCGGAATCATTCGCCCGACAGCTCAAGTTGCCTCGGATCGGCCTGCCACCACGGCTCTGGCAGGAATTCATCGATCTGCTGAACGAGGATTTCAGCGACTGCGAACTTCACCGCTGCGAATGTCCAGATCCCCGATCGCGGTACGGGAAATCACGCCAGATGGTTCGATCACGGCCCGCCGGAACAATTCTACCGGATTGTTACGAACATTTGCGGGGAGGTGTACGTTGAAAGGCACTTCCCGGTCTTTGCTTAAAAAAGGAGTTCACAATGCCTGGGCCAGAGTTATTGATCATCGCCATCGCCACCAGCATCCCTGCGGGTTTGCTCTACCTTGTGCAGGCGGGCAAACGCAGCGATTGACCAGTCACAGCCCCTGCTCTGCCATCGCGTCACAGTCAGGTTCGCGCATGTCAGAGCAATCTGTGCGAGCCTGACCCTATGCGAGCCTGCGATATCGCACGGCAGCATATTGTTGAGAACACGTTTGCAGGTGGTTCTGCTGAATCCAGTCCTGATTTCAGAAAGCCGCCCCTCAATGCGCGCGAACTGCAGTCAGTGGATCCTGCCGGGCTATCTCGTTGACATGTTTAACGTGAAATAGAACACGCTGCCTTCGCCGGGCGTTGAATCGACCCAGATCCTGCCGCCAAAACGTTCGACGATGCGTTTGCAGCTCGCGAGTCCGATTCCAGTGCCACTGTACTCCCGGCGAGAATGAAGTCGCTTGAATATTTCAAACACCCTGTCGAAGTACTGAGGCTCAATGCCGATGCCGTTGTCGCGAACGAAGAACTCAAAGTCATCACCGTCCTTTCGTCCGCCAATGTGAATCCGTGGAGGCTTCTCGCAGTATTTGATCGCATTGCTGATGAGATTCTGAAACAGCATCGTCAGCTGGCCTGCGTCAGCCATCACCGCGGGCAGCGGGTCGCTGGTGAATTTAGTTTTGGACTCATTCAGCAAGAGTTCCAGGTTGCCCAGGGCAACGTCCAGGCATTCCTGCGCACTCGTTGAAACCAGTTCCGTTCCATGATTGTTGATTCTGGAAAATGTGAGAAGGCCCTTCACCAATTCCTTCAGCCTCAAGGCACCGTCAATGACGATACCGAGGTATTTGCGACCATCGTCACCCAGATTTTCACCACATTCCTCAAGCAACAGGTTGGCGAACGAGGACATCTTTCGCAGTGGTTCCTGCAGGTCATGAGCAGCCGCGGAAGCGAACTGCTCCAGCTCCTGATTGCTGCGTGAGACTTCATGATTCAGTCGGAGGAGTTCTGCTTCGCGCAGCTTGTGGTGGGAAATATCGCGTCCTTCGGGAATCAGCCAAAGCACGGCACCATGATCGTCCAGGACCGGCTTTAAGGAGAAATCGACGTGGATCAACGACCCATCGGGTGTTGGGTGGGTTGCCTCAAAACGGTCTTCTTTTCCGCCTCCTCAGAAGAAACAGTGGGTAAAGTTTGGCATGGGTAGGTCTGCAAGGTTGTGGTAGAG
>JBDOMX010000607.1:0-5508 GCA_039831615.1 Planctomycetaceae bacterium | reverse complement strand
GGCGATGGAGCAGGCTGGAATCCGACCGTCTCAACGCAGCCGCAAGGTCAGCGACTACGTCCTTGACCATCTGGTCAACGAGGGCCCCGGTTATCAGGATTGGCAGGCGACGCATTCAACGCTGAAGAACGTGAGACGACGAGTCCGAATCTATAACGTTCGCACCGGTGCAACGGAAGACGAGCGGCAGACGATCGAGCGAGCGGCGCGGCGTGAAGCAGAGCTCCTCGAGACGTTGCATCATCCCGGCATTCTGCGGCGTGAAGGATTCACGGAGCATGAACTTGGGCCGGCGCTGATATTCGAACACGATCCTTTGGCAATCCGGCTCGATCACTTCTTAGCTCAGCGAAACGATCAGTTGAGTCTGGACCAGCGGCTCGAATTAATGCGGCAAATCGCTGAGGTGACTCGATTCGCTCACGAGAAGCGCGTCGTTCACAGAGGCCTTTGTCCTCAGAGTGTCCTGGTCAGCGAAGACGGTCCAGGTCGTTATCAGGCCAAAGTCTTTAATTGGCAGGTGGGCTACCGCAAGGGATCTACCACCTCAGAAGTATCGCGACAGGTGACGGTGACATCCCACGTTGATCGCCTGGTTGAAGATGCAAGCACTGCATACATGGCGCCTGAGGCCGTTTCCGATGTCGACAACATGGGGGAACACCTCGACGTCTTTTCGCTCGGTGCAATTGCATACCACATGTTCTCCGGTCAGCCTCCTGCGTCCAACGGACTGGAGCTGAGCAACAAGCTCCGCGAAACAAAAGGGCTGCAAATCAGCTCGGTCCTGAACGGCGCCAGCGAGAGCCTTCAGGAGATGATTCAGTGGAGCACATTGCCGGAGGTCTCCGAGCGAAGTGGCCTGATCGGCACGGCGGGTGACTTCCTTGAGTTGCTGGAAAAGGTCGAAGACGAAGCCACATCGCCGGATCAGGAGAACTTCGTTGAAGATCCGAGTCGCGCTCGGAAGGACGATGTTCTGCCTGAGAATTTTCGTGTGGTGCGACGCCTCGGTCAGGGCAGCTGTTCGGTCGTTCTGCTGGTGGAGAAGGACGGGCAGGAATTTGTACTGAAAGCCGCCAGCGACCCCGAGCACAATGCACGTCTGAAAGACGAAGCCGAGATACTGGACAAATTGAGACATAACCACATCGTGGAACAGTGCGGCAGTCTTGAGATTGGAGATCGCTTTGCTTTCCTGATGCGTCCGGTTTTCGCCAACAAAGAAGATCGACGCATCGAGACGTTGAGGGACCGGCTGCGGCGAGAAGGTCGATTGCACATCGATCTTCTGCAGCGGTTCGGCGAAGACCTCTTTGATGTCGTGAAGTATCTGGAAGAGGAAGCCGGCATTCCGCACCGCGATCTGAAACCAGACAACATTGCGATTGGACTGATTAAACGCGGTGACAAACTGCATTTGGTGCTGTTCGACTTCTCGCTGTCCCGTGCGCCGGCGGAAAGCATTCGCGCCGGAACGACCGGATACCTCGATCCCCTGCTGCCCTTGCGCAAGAACAAACGCTGGGACCTGCAGGCAGAACGGTACGCTGCCGCGGCTACGCTTTACGAACTGGCAGCCGGCCCTGGCAATTTGCCCAAGTGGGGTGATGGGGCCAGCGATCCATCGCATCTGGACTGTGAAGCGACAATCGACGGCGACCTGTTCGATACCTCGATGCGTGATGCGTTGGTCGAATTCTTTCAACGTGCCTTTCGTCGCAACCCGGCCGAGCGATTTGACAACTCGGAGGAGATGCTGAATGCATGGCGAGACTGCTTCGTCGGGATAGAGCAACCAGGCATGCTCTCCCGTCACGAAGACGAAGAACTACTGCGCGAGTTGCTCGACTCGGCAACGTTCGACACGCAGATCCCCGAGCTTGGGCTTGGCACAAGAGCGACAAATGCACTCGATCGAGCGAACATTCTGACGGTCGAAGACCTGCTGACGGTTTCGATGTATTCGCTGAATCGACTGCGAGGCGTTGGACAGAAGACCCGGCGCGAGATCAGTGCTGCCGTCAGGATTCTGCGAGAACGGCTCGGCAAGCCGACGCGAACCGACCTGGCACTTGTCGAGGAAATCACGGGTTCCACAGACACTCCCACAGACGTGGGGAACCTCAGTGTCGACCTGCTTGCATCCAGAATCACAAAAACCAGTTCCCGCGAAGGCGATACGGCCCGAGCAACTCTGCTGGCGATTCTGGGGTTGGATGATCGGCTTGACGATCCGTGGCCAAGTCAAACGGATGTTGCCGCCGTGGTCGACGTCACACGCGGTCGCATTGGGCAATTGGTCGGTAAGTTTCAGTCGCGGTGGGCGAAAGAAGCATCGCTGAACAAGCTTCGCGCTGATGTTGCTGAAATCATCGGTACGGCTGGCGGGGTGATGTCCGTCAATGAACTGGCTGAGGCGATACTTGTCGCTCGCGGTTCAACGCAGGATGAGCCAGAGCGCAGCCGGCTTGCCAGAGCCGTCGCCCGGGCCAGCGTCGAAGTCGAACGGAGTCTGGCCGAACCGCGTTTTCTGGTGCGACGAGATCATGGGCGCATACTGGTCGCCCTCAGTCAGGATCTGGCTGGTTACGCTCGGCGGATTGGCGACGAAGCCGACAAACTGGCGGACGAGAATCCACTCGTGCCACCGGCTCGCGTCATTCAGCGGCTTCGCGACGTGTCGGTGCCGACTGAAGCAGCGGTGCTGTCCGACACGCGCATCATTCGACTGGCCGCGGCGGCATCCGTACATGCTGCTGTTTCCAGCCGGCAGGAACTGTACCCACGTGGCATGGACGCAGCCCGGGCACTCAAGCTGTCACAGGGCGCGTTGTACGGAGTTCCGTTCCTGACCGTCGACCAAATTCGATCTCGCGTCAGTGGCCGCTATCCCGAATCCGCCCCGCTGCCGGATCGGACTGCCCTGGACGATCTGCTCACCGCAGCAGGATTTGACTTTACCTGGGACCCAACCTGCAAGGGTGTCGGCTGTTACACCAGCCGGGTGCGAGACATGGTCTCGATCACCAGTGGCAGTGAATCCATATCACGTTTGCCGACAGCCAATACGCCGCCACAACCTGGTGAGATTACTCCGGAGATCGCCGATGCACGGCAATTTGAAGAACGGCTGGATCGTGGCATCAAGGAAGGCTCATTCCTGGCGCTGATGGTCAATCCAAAGTACTACCAGCGCGCTGCCAAAGAGCTGTGTGATCGCTTCCCTGTGCAGATGGTCGACTTTGAAGGGCTGTTTATCGACGCACTCAAGGGCGTCGCGGAGAAAGCAAAGGTCCAGTGGGATTTGGTTCTCAAAACCGACTCCAGACCGGGAGAAGGTGACTGGGACAAGTTGATGCTGTTGATCAAGCGGGCAATGCCAGCGATTGAGAAACAGTTGTCCCACGCGGATCGAACCATGCTGGTCATCTATTCGGGGCTGTTGGCCCGTTATGACCAGATGACGCTGCTGGAGCGATTGCGGGACAAGGTTGGACGACGAGATGGCATCCCCGGTGTGTGGCTGTTGATCCCGGGCGATCAGCAACCGCTGATGGATGGAAAGGCAATTCCACTGATCAGTCCTGGCCAACGGACGCGGGTGCCATTGAGCTGGCTTCAGAATGTCCACCGCAGCCGGGGAGAAGCGTGAATGGTTGACCGCGAAAAACTACTGTCCGACCTGCAAGCTGTTCTTCGAACTCTCGAAGCCGATTTACTGGACCGCAGCGATTCGGATGAAGTGCCCGAAGTCCGGGAGTGGTTGCGCGCGGAGTACACCAAGGCAAAGGACGCGGAGCGAACTGCACAGACCCAGCAGCAATGGACGGACGACTTCATTACTCAGGTCGCAGCCGCATGGGTGCTGTCCTGCGTCTTCGTTCGCTTTCTTGAAGACAATGGCCTGATCGACCCGCCAAAGATCGCCGGTCCCGGAGGGCGGCTGGAACGCGCTCGTGACGAGCACACTTTGTTCTTTCAGGACCCCAACCGAGCAAAGTTGACCGACCGCGAGTATCTGCTCGACAATTTTCACTCGCTCGCGAAGGTGCCAGCCGTTGGTGAGGTGTTCGGAAAACACAATCCGCTCAATACCTTGCCAAACTGGCTTGGGCCCGACGCGGCGGGAGAATTGCTTGGGCTCTTCCAGAAGATCGACGCCAACAGCGGATCGCTGATTCACGACTTCACCGATCCGGAATGGGACACACGTTTTCTTGGGGATCTGTATCAGGATCTGTCCGAAGCGGCCCGCAAGAAGTACGCGTTGTTGCAGACTCCGGACTTCGTGGAAGAGTTCATTCTCGATCGGACACTAGACCCGGCGTTGGACGAGTTTGGGATGACTCCCGATACCAATCCAGACCATCTCTTCAAAATGATCGATCCGGCGTGTGGGTCTGGTCACTTCCTGTTGGGCGCCTTTCCGCGAATCCTGAAACGCTGGCAGAAGGAAGAACCCGGTACGAACATTCGCGAGTTGGTGCAGCGGACGCTGGATTCGATTCACGGAGTGGATATCAACCCGTTTGCGATTGCGATCGCCCGGTTTCGTCTGCTGCTGGCGGCGCTGGCGGCCTGTGGTGTGAAACGTCTGACGGATGCTCCCGCTTTTGCGATGAATCTGGCCTGCGGCGATTCGCTGTATCACGGCCGGCAGCAGCAACTGACGCTGGGCGACGACTGGACCGACGAGTCGCACTATTTCCGCACGGAAGACGCCGAGCATCTCCGCCGCATCCTGAAGGAAGGCACCTTTCATTGTGTGGTGGCCAATCCGCCCTACGCGACGCCGAAAGACAGTGCTGCGAACCGTGCCTACAGACAGCTCTACTCATCTTGTCATCGAAAATACGCCCTTACCGTGCCTTTCATGGAGCGCATATTTCGGCTGGCGATCCGTTTGGAGGAAGAGAGGAGCCCCGGCTATACCGGCCAGATCACCGCAACCAGTTTCATGAAACGCGAATTCGGAAAGAAACTGATCGAGCAGTTCTTTGACACAGTCGAACTCACGAGCGTGATCGACACGAAAGGGGTGGTCTTTGGCAATCCTGGATTTGGCGGAACATCAACCATCCTGATCTTTGGCCGCAATAGACGGCAGATGGCCAGTCACGTTCGGGCTGCAATGTGCCTGCGAGGAGAGCCAGGAACTCCAGACGACCCGGCAGAGGGAGCCGTCTGGAAGGCCATTACACACCAAATTGATTTGACTGAAAGCGACAGCGAATTCATCAGTGTCCGTGAACTTCCCGCTGCCAAGTTTCGGAAGCATCCATGGTCTCTGGGCGGTGGTGGTGCGAGCGAACTCAAAGACCGCCTGGATCAGGATGCGCAATCAACCGTTGCAAGCCACATCGTCAGCAGTGGGTTCGGTGCAATTCTCGGCGAAGACGAAGTCTTTAGTGATAGACCTAACTTCCAGTTTCGCACTTCTCGGATGTCATCCGGCGAGCGTAGCGAGGTAGGTTAGCTGTTCCAGATTATTATTGCGCTGGGTCG
>JBDOMX010000498.1:0-5510 GCA_039831615.1 Planctomycetaceae bacterium | reverse complement strand
AACCGGCGGGAAAGCTAGAGTACAGAATAATTCCCCAACCAAACCCGCGGTCGCATAGTCAGTCCGTCCTCCGCTGATGTTTCCGCTGAAGCCGAATGCGGACCCAGGCAAGTCATAGGAGACAATGTCGGGCGCATCTGGAGTGGAGGGGCACAGATATGCCTGAATCACTGTTTCACGTGGTATCTGATGCGCCGGATCATACGGGGAACCCGCGAAATCAATCAGGTTGTACACGTTCCCCTGGTCAATGAACGGCAGAATCATCGACATCCAACTGTACCCGTTCAAGGGCGCAAAACCACCTGTGGCCGGGGGCGCCCACATCGAGGCGTGCGGGAAAGTCAGGTGAGTGTCATGGTAATTATGCAGCGCCAGACCGATCTGCTTCAGGTTATTCTTGCACTGTAAGCGGCGCGCCGCTTCCCGCGCCTGCTGCACGGCCGGCAGCAGCAGGGAGATGAGTATCGCGATAATCGCGATCACCACCAGCAGCTCAATGAGTGTAAATCCTCGGCGAAAACGAAAATTCCGAATCATGATTCGTAACCCTTCTTGAAATGTCAGAACTTAGAAGCAAGCACACCTAAAACAGAAAACGATCCAGTCGATGATTCTCTCGACCACTCCTTTCATCCACTCGATATGAGTGTATTGTCCTCGTTGCCAGTCATCACAAACCGTTGCCCCGACTGGAGATGCTCGACGAGTGATTGCCCGGCAGATTGTGCGTCTCCGCGGACCAGTGAATCAATGATGTGTTGGTGTTCGGACAGCCTCTGTTCCGTACGAGTCTGCACCTTCATTGAATTACGAATCTCTCGGTACAGCGAGTCCAGCGTACGATCCAGCATGAACGACAACTGCTTGTTGCCATGAAATTCTGCGAGCAGCCGATGAAAGGCAAAGTCAGCAACAATCATGGCATCAATGTCTGGAACTGATGACGCCGCTCGGTAGTGCTCCAGAGACTCGTTGAGCATGTCGATTTGCGGCCGGCTGAGAGTACCGGCAAGTTTTTGCATGACCGGCTGTTCCATGGCCAGACGGACCTGAAACAGGTCGATCACGTCCTGCACGGAATGTTTTGAGACGCGAATGCCTCGGCGCGGCTCGATCACCAGAAACCCTTCGGCGGCGAGACGCTGGATGGCAACGCGCACCGGGGCCATCCCAACCTTCAGCCGATCGGCCAGCATTCGCTCAGAAACCGTCGAACCGGGAGGCAGTTCCGACGTCATGATCTGACGTCGCAGGGCACGAAAGACTCGTTCAGCCTTCGTCTGTTTCTGCGGCGCTCCTGACAGGTTTCCCTGTCGGTCTGATGAAGCCCACTCACCAGTAAACGAGCCGCCCTGCATGTGAAACGGTTCCCCGACGATTGCATCTGGCCGTTCAAAGAAGTAACATGTCAGCAGAAATGTTCTTCCCAATGTTAGAATATCGCGGGACACACGAACTGTCAACCATCTGTTGGGTCAGCCACGATGATTTGCTCTCTGCGGTCGTCGAACGACGTGTGGTCCGGTCATCGTCATCGCGTCGGCAAATGGCTGAGCACATGCCGCAGGAGCAGAACTACTCGTAGTATCGCAGGTGATTCATCCACGTGAACGGTCGAATTCTGAGATGGCGATTGGGCACGGGAGATCACCTGAGCAGCGTCGATGGAGTGATCCGCTGTGATGAGTCGCAGGCAGTCACTGCAGCACCACTGACTTACGATGGCCGTTGCCATGAATCTTATTGACACTGATCCCATCGATCTCGACCAGCTGGCCGATCGGATGCTCCGCGACTACGACGCGCGGACTCCAGGGACTGTCTTCGAGGACGGGCAGCGACTGGCAATTGAAGATGCGTGGCGACTGCAGGACGCCGTCGCCCGGCGGCGTGAGCAACGGGGGGAACAGGTCGTCGGCTACAAGATTGGCTGCGTCTGTCCGGAAAACCGTAAAAACAACGGACTGCAGCACCCGGTCTCGGGTCGACTGTGGTCGACCGAACAGTACTTTGACGGCGCACGCCTCTTAAAAAACGGCTTCGCTAACGTTGCTGTTGAAGCCGAGTTTGCGGTGACGCTGAAACACGACATTGACCACCGAGATCTGTCGCTGGCCACAATTTCCGCAGCGGTCGACACGATCCGTCCGGTCATTGAACTGCATAATCTGGTCTTCCGCGGGGGCGACCCCAAAGGGTCAGAACTCATTGCCAACAATGCCATCCACTCCGGTGTCGTTCACGGGGTCGGCTGTTCAAATCCTGAAGGCGCTGCGGTGACCGATCTGTCGATCCATTTTGCTGGCAGGCTCGTGGACACCTGGCCCGAAATCAGATGGCCTGACGATATCCTGCAGGCCGTCGGCTGGCTGGCAAATCGACTGCAGCAGTCCGGTCAGCATCTTCAGCGCGAGCAGTTGATCCTGACGGGCGCTTTTGGTCCGCCACTGCCGGTCGCGGAGGCCAGTCATGTCAGTATTACCTCGAGCCGGTTTGGGACTGCAGAAGTGTGGTTTGACGAAACCGACAAACCCGGCGAAAACGGCAAATTGCAGACGTCTCTCACAAGGACCTGATCAATGCGGGATCGATCTGAGTTTCAAAGATGTTTCTTCCTTCTGGCTTCAATCGTGATGTCCGGTCACGCATCGGCGATCGGTGCGGACGATGATGCACGCCCCAATGTGGTGCTCATCTTCACGGACGACCAGGGTTATGGTGACCTGGGCTGCTACGAGTCAGAAACAATTCGAACGCCACGAATTGATCAACTGGCCGGCGAAGGCACGCGTTTCCCCAGTTTTGATGCTCAGGTCGTGTGCGGTCCGTCGCGGTCGGCTTTGCTGACCGGCCGCTATCCCGTTCGCAGCGGGGGATGGTCCATGCCGGCCTCCGAAATCACGATGGGCGAATTGTTCCGGAAAGCGGGCTACACGACCGCGTGTATCGGCAAGTGGGACGTGTCCAACCGCGCGGCGATTGCCGAACGCATGCCGAACGCTCAGGGCTTCGACTACTTTTGGGGAACGCTGGGAGCGAACGACAGCGCGCGTGTGGTGTTTCATGAAAACGACGCGGAAATCGGGCCATCCGAGGACATGGCGAGTCTCACCCGGATTTACACCGACAAGAGTATCGAGTTTCTAAAGGCCAATCAGGACCGTCCGTTTTTCCTGTACGTGGCACACACCATGGTCCACTCGGTCATCGATGCGTCTCCTGAATTCAAGGGCAAATCCAAAGGAGGACTCTACGGTGACACAGTTGAAGAACTCGATCATCATACCGGCCGACTGATTGACGCCATTGAGGAACTCGGTTTAAGCAGGAACACGATTGTCATCTTCACTACGGACAACGGACCCTGGAACAACTTTCAGGACGTGCTTGGGCCCAAACACGATGGAGCCATTGCCTGGGGGTCTTCCGGTCCGCTGCGTGAAGGCAAGGGATCGACGTATGAGGGCGGAGTCAGAGTTCCGTGCATCGTTCGCTGGCCCGACCGCGTCCCGGCAGGACGCGTCAGCGATGCGATCTTTGCGACGCTCGACTTCATGCCCACGTTTGCGACGCTGGCCGGGTACGATGTGCCAGGCGATCGCGTCATCGATGGCGTCGACCAGACCGACTTGTTGCTGGGACAAAGTGAAAACGGCGCGCGCGATGAATTCCGATATTTTTGCAAGAATGAGCAGCAGGCAGTGCGCCGACGACAGTGGAAGCTGATTCTCCCGGAACGCACCGAGTTCTACAAGTTTGTGGACGACAGAGGCTCAGACGGAATTGAACTCTACGATCTAAAAACGGACATTGGTGAGTCCACCAACGTGGCCGACCAGCAACCCGAAGTGGTCGCACGGCTACTCAGGTTCAGTGAAAGATTCGAATGGCCGGAAAAACTCTTCGACACGCGCATCGGTCTGCGCCGGAACGAACGACCCAGGCCGGCCAGGGCAAACTGATCTGTACATGGTTCCGTTCCAGCACGATGTCACGATTCACCAAGCATTCAACCTTTTGAGGAAGCAGGTCATGATACGATTCCTGTTCGCCACGGGCCTCACCGCATCGATTGCCATGGTGTGCAGCCATGCGGCACTGGCGGAGACGACAATTTCAAAGGGCGCCCGCATCGCAGTGGTTGTGTCGGACAGTGATCTGTCGGCGCCTGCTCGCCTGGCCGTCGACGATCTCTCGAAATACCTGCAGCGAACGCTGGACGCTGCCGTGCGCCGCTATCCGCCAGACACAACGCTGTCGACGCTGCAGGATGATGTGGTCATTGTCGTGGGATCCGGTGAAGATTCCGGATTCGCTGCACTGGCTGGCCAGTCGGGTAGAGACGTTGCCATCGATGGCCTGGGAAAAGAAGGCTCACGCCTCGTGGCCACGTCCATCTCCGGGAAGCCGGGATTACTGTTGCTCGGCGGCACCTGGACGGGCGCCTGTCATGCGGTCTACTCGTTTCTGGAGCAGGAACTGGGGATTGGATTTTTCATCGACGGCGACCGGGTCCCGTCCGTGGAATCGATCGACCTGTCCGCAGTTGATCGAACAGAAATTCCACGAGTTCCCATACGAGGATTGTTTTATCATCCCACCTGGATCCACCCTCACGCCAATTGTTGCCGACTGTGGTCGTTTGAGGAATGGGCTCAGTTCCTGGACTGGATGCGGCATCGGCGGCTGAACGTGTTACCCCTCTTTCACGACGAAGGCGGATACTGCTGGGGCGACGTGACGTTTGATGCGTTTCCGCAGGTGGAAAAAAATGACCACACGCTGGCCCACTTCGTAACGGACCCCACATGGCGAACGGAACTCAATCACAGAATCTTCGACTACGCGCGCAGCAGCGGCATCCAGATTGCATACAACCTGTTCTACTCCCAGGTGCCTGAGTTCGTTGCGGATTACTACCCGGATCTGGAGAAGCATCCGCTCCGCATGCGGAATGTCGGTATCAATACCACACAACCCGAATGCCGAGAGATCATGAAACAGTACTGGGGGCAGATTCTGGACACGCACGGCATCGATGATTCTCACATCTACATCATTTGTGCGTATGAGCATGAGTTGCCGCTGTCATCGTATCTGGACAGTCGAAACGCACCGACTCAGGACGCGATTGATGTCCTCAGGGAACTTGACCCGCAGGCACGAATCTACGTCGAGAACTGGTGCTGGACGTATCGGCACAAACCGACAACGCCGATTCCACGTCAGCAGTGGCTGGACGAGAGCTTTCATGTGGAGTGGGAAAAGTTCAATGCGGAGATGGCACCCGATATCGGCGTGGCTGACTGGGACCGAAAACAGGAACCGAAGCGCGTGCCCGATCCGTCGTTTGGCGGACGACCGTACATTCAACTCACGCACACTCTGATGGAAGGCTGGTGGCCTCCGGACACGGGCCGTCGCCAGCCACGGTGGATGATCGACTATTTCGGCGATGCGATCGACCACGGGGCGGAAGGCGTGCTTTCCTTTCACATTCAGGCCAG
>JBDOMX010000873.1:0-5521 GCA_039831615.1 Planctomycetaceae bacterium | reverse complement strand
GACTCAGTTCTTATCACGGGAATGGGCGACGAAGGGAGTGCGTGTGAACGCAATCAGTCCTGGATTCTTCCCGGCAGAACAAAATCGAGCTCTGCTCTACAATGAAGACGGCAGCTACACCGAACGAGGCACGCAAATCATCGGCCACACACCCATGGCGCGATTCGGTACTGCTGAAGAGCTGGCGGGAGTGGTCGTTTGGCTTGCGTCACAGCGTGCGTCGAGTTTTGTCACAGGTCAAAACATTGTCGTCGATGGGGGATTCATCTCCACCACGATATAAAGCACGGGGCGCTGCACGCGACAGTTCAGATACGACAGGGCGGCAACACTGAAAACCGAAAAAGACATCAGCAACCTTCTGCGCGGTCTCATTCCCGATGAGAACCAGAGGCAGTCAGCTGCGCACCTGCTGCTGCGATTTCTTGCGACTTCTGCGGATCCGGTTGAAGGTGGCAATGTGTGTGCCGACGTGGACCTGGATCGAGTCGCGCGTTGCGGCTTTCCTGAAGTGATCTATGGTGAAGGAAAGCCGACTGCGCTGATCATTGAGATTCTGCACCGGCAGGAAGAATCCGGACAGCATGGATTTGTGACGCGCGTCAGTTCGGACCAGGCCGGCAAAATCTGCGAAGCGTTTCCGCAGGCCATTCACAACGTCGCCGCGCAAACCATCGCCCCGCACGGATATCCCGAAACGAGTGACACATCCGGGTCAGTCGCGGTTGTCACCGCCGGGAGCTGCGACGCTGACGTGGCTCAGGAGGCGCTTGAAACACTGCGCTGGATGGGCGTGGATTGCCGGCTGATTGAAGACGCCGGCGTCGCCGGGCCTCACCGACTGTGGCGTCACGTGCCTGATCTGCAGCGGATGTCGGCCATTGTGGTGGTGGCCGGGATGGAGGCCGCTCTCCCGTCGGTCATTGGTGGACACGTCGGCTGCCCGATCATTGGTGTCCCCACTTCAGTTGGATACGGAGCATCGCTGGGCGGCGTCACGGCATTGCTCTCAATGCTCACGTCGTGTGCCAGCAATGTTGTGACCGTGAATGTCGATGCCGGTTTTCGCGGCGGCTATGCGGCGGGTCTGATCGCCCGCCAGTCAGCGCAGACAAAGGAATAGCCTGCTGATGGTCGATGTCCACACTCCGGAACAACGATCCTTCAATATGTCGCGCATTCGCGGGGCCGACACGAAACCGGAGTTGATCGTCCGGTCGATCGTGCACCAGATGGGATATCGGTTCCGACTTCACCGCAAGGACCTGCCCGGTAAACCGGATTTGGTTCTGCCGCGCCGGCGGAAAATCATCTTTGTGCACGGCTGTTTCTGGCACGTTCATCGCTGCCGCTATGGCCGAGTCGTCCCGAAGACCAATGCAGAATTCTGGCAGACGAAACGTGAGGGAACCGTCGACCGCGACCGACGAAATCGTCGAGCCCTGAGAGCAGACGGTTGGGAAGTCATGACAGTCTGGGAGTGCTGGACGCGTGACCCGGAACAGCGACTCGTTCCCAGGCTGGCTGAGTTTCTTGCGGAATAGAGCAGTTTTCGAAAACTGCTCTATTCTGAATCATCCTGCACGTCCATGTTTGGGTCGTGTTGCAGGAGTTCTGCCATCTGAGGATCGATGTCTTCGACGACTTTATACCGTCCATCAAACCAGCGGTACAAATCGATGCTGCGACATCGGCTGCTGCAAAACGGAAACAGCGATTCAGCAGCTTCTCCATTCGGTGGAAACTCTCGCTCGCATACAGGGCATCGATGTGGTCGGATCATGGTCAACGGGTTCTTTGGTGTGTTTGGGCGGATCGGTTGAGGCAGCCTGTTCACCAATTGCCGATATGTCAAGCCTCCCGCGGCCGCAGACGAACGGAAGTAGATCCACCCATGGGGACACACGCGGTTCCAGGCGGCCGGATGTTTTCGCCGCCGATCAGCGTCTGCACGGCCCCCGTGTTGGTGCAAAAGAGGCACGTCGTTTTCGGAATCGACGGGATGTCCACATGCACAAATCCTGTCGTGGAACGACCGGATCGCACGGACCAGCGGAATACGGCCGGTTCCTGAATGCTGTCGGTGGACATCAACAGACGGGCCTCGCATCTGCGTTGCCACTATGATAGTTATTGTGCATGCAGATTGGTCCTGACCGTGATTGGCGGCCTTTGTCTATGTTCGACGGTGTTACTCGACTCCTGTTGCTCGTTGCGGCACTCCGTGCTTCGACCGTCTGCTCGGCGGCCGACTATCTGCAGGACGTCAAGCCACTGTTGAAACACAAGTGTTACGCCTGCCACGGCGCACTGAAACAACAAGCCGGACTCCGACTGGATACGGCCGCATCATTGATGGCCGGCGGTGATTCAGGAGCTGCGGTCATGCCCGGTTCGCCTCGCGAGAGCCTGCTCATGGGTGTGGTGACAGGCGACGCTGGCTTTCGTATGCCTCCGGAGAATGAAGGCTCGCCACTCACAGCAGAAGAAGTCGACGTGATGCGTGAGTGGATCGCAGCGGGAGCATCCGCACCGAAAGACGAAGTCCCGGAGGCCGACCCTCGGTTATGGTGGTCGTATCGTCCAATCGAACGTCCACCACTGCCCACAGTGAGCGATGCCAGCTGGTGTCGCGGTGAGATCGACTGCTTTGTCGCAGCACGGCGCACACAGGCTGGCCTGCCGCACGTGACCGAAGCAAGCAAAGAGATTTGGCTGCGTCGCGTATTTTTGGACCTGACAGGTCTGCCGCCAACGCGCAGGGACCAGCAACAGTTCCTGTCTGACGACTCGCCGACGGCCTATGAAGCCGTTGTTGACGATCTGCTCGGGCGTCCGCAGTATGGAGAGCGCTGGGGACGCCACTGGATGGATATCTGGCGGTACAGCGACTGGTATGGCAGCCGGGGAGGCAACGAAATCCGCTACAGTCAGAGGCATATCTGGCGCTGGCGAGACTGGATCGTCTCCTCGCTGAACGCCGACAGGGGCTACGATCAAATGATTCGAGAAATGCTGGCAGGAGACGAAATCGCGTCAGACGATCCTGCCGTTCTGTCGGCCACCGGATACCTGGGACGCAACTGGTACAAATTTGACCGCAACGCGTGGATGTTCGAAACCGTGGAACGCGCTGGCGAAGCCTTCCTTGGACTGACATTTCGCTGCTGCCGCTGCCACGACCATAAGTTCGATCCGGTCACTCAGGAAGAGTACTACCGGTTTCGGGCCTTCTTTGAGCCTCACGATGTACGTACCGATCCGATCTCGGCATTTACCGGGACGCACAAGGACGCCACACTCGGACAGGTGCTCAATGATGGCATCGCCTGTGTTTTCGATAAAACTCCCGATACGCCGACCTATCGTTTCGAACGTGGCGATGGTCGACATCCGGACAAGTCGCAGCCGTTGAGTCCAGGCGTGCCCGCGGCGCTCGGAGGCGATATCAACATTCATCCGGTCGATCTGCCGGTTGCGGCGTGGTATCCGGTGTTGAGAGCGGGTGTGCGTGAGACGCTGATCGCCAAAGCAGAAGCAGATGTACGCAGCGCCACTGAAAAACTTCGAGACGCGCGTCTCAAAGCGAAGGCCGTGAGCGATCAACAGGATCCAAATTCGGCTCCGTCGGCAGAATCACAGCGAACCCGGCAACAAGCCGCACAAGTCGTGACGATGGCACAAGCGGAACTTAACCTGGCGCAGGGTGAAGCAGCCTGGACGAGAGTACGGCTTGCGGCGGATGTGGAAAAATACATCAACCACAATCAGGCGCTTGCCTCCCGGCACGATCAGGTGGCGCGCGACGCCAGACAAACCCTCGAAGTGCTTAAAGCGAGGGTCGACGTTGTGCGGGCTGCCGGTTCACCAGACAAGGCAGCAAAAGCTCAGCTGCGACTGACCGCAGCTTTGGACGCCGCAAAGATACAAAGCGGAGAGTCTGTCGCCCTCGGCGAGCAGTATCCAAAGACGAGTACAGGGCGCCGCACGGCACTGGCTGACTGGATCACCAGCCCCACCAATCCTCGAACCGCACGCGTGGCGGCTAATCACATCTGGGGAAGACACTTCGGACAACCGCTGGTCGCCACTCCTGAGAACTTCGGCCTGAACGGCCGCAAGCCAACGCATCCTCAACTGCTTGACTGGCTGGCAGCTGAGCTGGTTGCCAACGAATGGAAGATGAAACCGTTGCACAGGCAACTGGTTCTCTCGGCCACCTACCGCATGGCCAGTGCGCCGTGGCGATCATCTGCCGTCTCGGATCATATGGCGGAAGCACGACAGCGGGACGCAAAGAACCGTTTTTTCTGGCGCATGAACTCACGGCGGATGGAGGCTGAAGTGGTCAGGGATTCGACGCTGTTTCTGTCATCCCGACTGGACACAACGTTTGGCGGGCCTGAAATTCCGGAAACCGACGGTGACAAGCATCTGCGTCGCAGCCTCTATTTTCGGAACACACCGAATGAGAAGATGCTGATGCTGGACACCTTCGATGTGGCGGACCCCAACGCCTGTTACCGTCGCAAAGCGAGCATCGTGCCGGCTCAGTCACTTGCCATGATGAACAGCGGATTGGTTCAGGACAGCGCTCGGATGATCGCCAAAGCACTGGCCCAGGAGACTGACTTTGTCACAGCCGCATTTGAAACTGTGCTTGCCAGACGACCTGCTGCAGCCGAAACGCAGCGCTGTCAGGGATTTCTGGTTGAGCATGCCCGTCAGCACCAACAAGAAGCCGGGCCATCGTTCCCTGCCGGCGGATCGGCACGTTTGACACCGTCGAAAGATCCGGAGCTGCGAGCCAGGGAGAATCTAATTCACGTCCTTTTTTTGCACAATGACTTTGTGACGATAAGATGATACCGCATGACGGCTCAGCCTGCCGGTCGTCCTGCGGAAAGCGACATTCTGAGCGGCGATGCATCCGGCAAACACCATGACGACAGAAACCAATCCCCTTGATCAGGTTGCAGACGCCCGGTACCACAGACGGCATTATCTGGCGGATGTGGGACTGGGCTTCGCGGGCCTGGCGATCGGCGCGATGCTCAGTCAGGATCGCGTGAGTGCGGAATCGGCAGCATCACCGCCGCGCGGGCCGATGCTTGCGCCGAAAGCGAAGAGTGTGATCTGGTTCTTCATGAATGGCGGAACCAGTCATCTGGAGTCGTTCGATCCGAAACCTGCCCTCAACCGTTACGCCGGGATGACGATCGATGAGTCGCCATTTGGCCCCGCTGTTCTGGAATCGGAATTCTATCGCAGCAACGTACGCGACTTCGGCGGCAAGCCGCGAGCGATGATGGCGCAGATCTATCCATTGCAGACGGGCTTTCGACGCCGGGGCGAAAGTGGAATTGAAGTCAGTGACTGGTGGCCACACGTGGGAAGCTGCATCGATGACATTGCCGTGGTGCGATCCATGTGGACAACCGACAATGACCATGCGGCTCAGCTGCAGTTTCACACCGGTCGCCACATCTTTGACGGGTTCTATCCGTCGATCGGATCGTGG
>JBDOMX010000939.1:0-5563 GCA_039831615.1 Planctomycetaceae bacterium | reverse complement strand
CAGGTTCCTCGGACGAAATCGAAGACACCGGACAATTCACCAAACCTCAGCTCACTCAAATCATCACGGAAGGTTATCCGGTGTTTGCGGAGCTGGCTTGCAAGGCCGATGAGTCGGCCTTAGCGGGCCCTCATGGAATCTCGCTGTTAGAGGGATCACGTGTCCAGACCGTCGGCGACGTTGTCGCCCATCTGCTGACGTCACATTTCGCATTTCATCTGGCGCAGCTGTCAGGCTGGCGTCGGGCCGCTGGACATGCACATCTGTTTTGAGACGCGTTCGGTTCCGGGCTGCTGTCTCCATGTCTCCACGGCAGAAGGTCTCTTGGGCAGTTCATGATCGGAACCATGGAGAATCAGTGACGGGTTCGCGCGGGTTGGCCAGCAGCGCAGTGAGACACGTTACCAGGGACCTGCCAATGCATCGATTCACCGGTCTTGTTCTCGCGTTCCTGGGTTCGTTGATCGTCCTGTCGACTGGCTGTCAGACTCAGTCGGATGGCTTCCCGGTTCCTGTCAACACCCAGGCAGCCGGCGAACATCCTCCGTCGCCGGAAGACATGCCTGGCTTGTTCGAGCTGCCGGATGGCTTTCATGTGACACTGTTTGCCGGTGAACCGGATGTGCGGCAGCCCATTGCATTCGACTTCGATGATTCGGGTCGTGTCTGGGTGGCGGAGAATTACAGCTACAGCGCATCGGGGAATGCTGATCCGACTTACCGGGATCGAATCATCATTCTGGAGGACAGGGACGCGGACGGAGAGCATGATGTCCGCAAAGTTTTCTGGGACCAGGGTCAGATGCTCACCGGATTGACCTGGGGATTCGGTGGCCTGTGGATCCTCAACGATGGCACGCTGTCCTTCATACCAGACCAAAATGCTGATGATGTTCCCGATCGTGAGCCGGTCGAGATGCTCAACGGCTGGACGAAAACGGCGCGGCACAATTTTGTGAATGGTCTGGTCTGGGGACCTGACGGCTGGCTTTACGGCCGCCATGGAATCACCGACACGTCGTTGCCAGGGACACCTGATACGCCGGAAGCGGAACGTCAACCGATGAACTGCGGAATCTGGCGGTTTCATCCCGTCACGCACCACTTCGAGATTGTTTGCCACGGCACAACCAATCCCTGGGGCCTTGACTACGATGAACGAGGCCAGCTGTTTATGACCAACAATGTCATCGCCCATCTGTGGCATGTGATTCCGGGAGCCCACTACGACCGCATGCTTGGTCAGGACTTCAATCCGCACCTGTACGAACTCATGAGCGCGTGCAGCGATCATTACCACTGGGACAATACCGGCAAATGGAGTGAAAGTCGTGACGGAAAAGCGAATGATCTGGGCGGAGGCCATAGTCACTGCGGAGGCATGATTTACCAGGGTGACAACTTTCCGGCGAAATACCGTGGAATGATGTTCATGTGCAACACACATGGTCGATGTGTGAACGTCGACCGCCTCGAGCCGCAGGACAGTTCTTATGTCGCGAAGCACGAACCGAATTTCCTCACGGTTAAAACACCCTGGTTTCGCGGCGTCGATCTGAAATACGGACCAGCTGGCTGCGTGTACCTGAGTGACTGGTCCGACAATGGCGAGTGCCATGACACTGATGGTGTGCACCGAACCAGCGGCCGCATCTACCGGATTGCATGGGGCGATCGAGCTCAACCTTCAGCGGCCGACACCGTGTCCGATTTTCCCGAAATGTCCGATCAGGATCTTCTCGAAGCTGCCCTGTCAGATCAAAACGAATGGACGAGGAGGCGCGCCTTCCGCGTCGTCCTCGAACGAATCGCCGCCGGGCAGTCGGACCCCATCGAACTGTTGACTCACGCCCCATATCGAGAGGCGCTGACAAATGGTCAGCAGGAAATCCGGAGTGTGCATGCGGCATGGTTGATGCTGGCAATCAGTTCCCTGGCTCCGGGATCTCTGGAGGGGATGAACGTTCGGAGATGTCTTGAGTCACCGCATGACCATGTCCGGGGCATTGCAATTCGTCTGGTTGTTGAGAATCCGACAGTGCATGCTGAACTTGGTGGGGACCTGGCTGACCTGAGTCGAAATGAATTATCACCACATGTTCGGATGTGCCTGGCATCAGCGCTGCAGAAGCTGCCGTTTGATTCACCGACCTCATTAGGAGCGGAAGTTGCGTACGGCCTGACAGTTCAATCAGCGGGCAGCGGTGCCGCACCTGATGATCCACAGCTGCGTCGAATGATCTGGTTTGGAATCGAAGCCAACTACCTTCAGTTTCCGAGGTATTCGGCGATGACGCATCGCCTGCTCCGGCACAACTATGTTCGGCGCTGGGCCTCCGACTGGGACCAGAATCATGCTGAACTGAGCGTTGAAATCACCAGAAGAAGCCAGTTCTCCGCTGCTTCCTCTGCGAACGAACAGCAAGCCTGGCGCCGCGGCACCGCCGAGTTCCTCAACGCGGTCCTGGAGGGCCTGCGCGGGCGATTCCGCGTTGCCGCACCGGCCGACTGGGAACAGACAGCGGCAGGACTGCGCAGCGTCGGCGACTCGGAAGTCAATCACATCGTTGCCGAATTGTCGGCGATCTTTGGCGATGGTGCGGCCCTCGCCGACCTGCGAGCGGTCGTCGCCGACAGGAACGGCGATCATTCGATTCGCAGCAAGGCAGTCGCTGCTCTCGCGGCGGCACGAGATACCGACGCCGTTCCGGTGCTGCTGAAGGCGCTGAGTGACCGAGCCATCTATGTCGACGTGACCCAGGCCCTGGCCAGTTTCAATGATCGACGCATACCGACGGAACTGCTCAGACACTGGAACAACCTGCGCCACGGCAGTCGTGAACACGCGATTGATACGTTAGTCAGCCGCAGATCGTATGCACGGGAATTCGTGCGAGCCATTTCGGATGGACGTGTCGATCCCACCGATATCTCAGCGGGTCAGGTTCGCCAGCTCCTTGCCTTGAATGAACCTCGGGTTGTCGAGGTGTTGGAATCCAGATGGGGTTTGCTCAACGATTCGTCCGACGACCAGGCTGCTGCCATTGCGAAGTGGAAAAAACTGCTCGCCGGCGAAATGTTGGCGAATGCCGACCTGATCGCCGGAGCGGCTGTCTTCAGGAAGACCTGCGCCGGATGCCATCGGCTGTACGGTGAAGGGAGCGTGATCGGCCCGGACCTGACGGGTGCCAATCGAGGTAACCTGGACTACCTGCTGGAGCATACGGTGAATCCTAATTCGGTGGTGCCTCAGCAATTCACCGTATCAGTCATCGCGTTGAATTCCGGACGTACCGTCACAGGGGTGGTTGTCGCCGAGACAACAAATACGATCACCGTTCAAACCGAAAGGGAAAAGCTTGTGATCGAATTGGCCGACGTCGACGAGCGGGTTCGCACCAGAAACTCGCTGATGCCAAATGGTTTGCTCAGTTCCCTGACCGAACAACAGGTCCGAGACCTGATCGCGTTCGTCATGCAACGAAGATGACTGGGGCATCCACGGTTCCAGTGACCAGACGCAGCCATGCTGAGCCCCCGCCTCAGTTCATGACACTTTGCCTCGCGATGGATCACCAACAAACTGCTCGAATCAATTCAAGCAGACCGGATCTCTGCCTTCGCAGAAATCCTCGTTTTTTTTTTCAAAAAGGACATCCAACAGGCGGCACTGTCTCCTTTGTCGAATGAATGTAACAGTCGGTTCTGGCTCCGTATGTGTTGTTGAAACATTAACCGCACCCTCAATCCAGCCGCAGGCTTGTCAGGAGAAATCGAAATACTCGCCGTCGTCATAATGTCAATTCTCATGGGTGTTCTGCTCACCGGATCGGCCCTCCTGCTGATGTTCATTCAGGCAGCTATTCTTGATGACCCGTATCGGATCCGTGCTGAACCCGACCGGAACACGCATCGGTCTCTGACAGTGAGTTGTTCACTCCTTGATTCGGTGAGCACGATCACAAACGCCGCTGTGTGATCAAACCGGGCAGCAGAGGACCAGCAACGACTGCCGATGACTCACGAAGGGCGATCCCGGTTCCGGTTTGAAGTGACACCAAATCCAGGTGATCATCGGTTCGCACCCACATGATACGGTGTACGGTGAGGCAAGTTATAAGCCGCCGTGAAGAATGACCGCCTCACAGTCGGACGAAAATGCCCCGATCGACTCAGAACGCTCAGGAATCGGTCTTCCCGGGAAAACGATCTGTCCGCCGATCGCCAGTCAAAGCCTCCGACCACCGGGTGTCCACCACCACCGCACAGCGAGCAGCTGCAGATGTTTGGGAAAATCCGTTGAGATCTGTCGACCTTGCGCAGGACAACGCTACGATTACAGTTTGATCGATTCAGGATATTGCCTAACGAACGGATGATACAATAGATGGGCTCCGAATGTCCTCGGTGTGACTTTTCCCGCGTTCAACAAACTCGCTCGAGTTTTCGTCGCTGGGCCTGGCTGCTGCTCCTCAGGCGGTGCTATCGATGTCATCGCTGCCGACAGCGCTTTACGTTGTCGATCTATTCTCCAGTACCCGGAGGCAATGTGACCTTGCCGGAAACCGGGCCACTCGCCCAGGCAGCCCTGTACCCGGGTCGAGACAGGAAAACGACCTGAACCGGCTCGAACCGGGGGCCGGAATGATCTGATTGCTCCGATTTCGGTGATTCAGGATTCAGCGTAGACCGACTCACAGGCAACCGTCGAGCTGCGTTGGCTGCCGCAAAGCAAATCCGGCTCATTCCGGCCGAATGTCAATTATCGGCCGCGCTCAAGTCCTGACTGTTCCCAGATCGCTTCCAGTGCCTCTGCAGCACTGACCGGCAGCGCAACGTCGACAACATCCGTGAGCTCGGTGAGATCCGGATTGATCTCAACGGTCAGCGTATTGCTCTGCGACGCGGCAAAGACCGGCTCGGAGATGTAGGGGAACAACGCAGTCGTTCCAATGGCAAAGATGACATCGAAACCTTCCGACAGTTCGGCGTGCAGCCGATCCACCTTGTCGAATGGAAGCAGCTCGCCAAACAGCACGACCTGTGGCCTGACGAGGCCACCACATTCAGGACACTCCGGCGGGATTGAGAGTTCGTTAAAATCGTCGATCCACTCGCCCCAGGAACAGTCGGTACACATCAGATCATGCATGTCCCCGTGAATATCGAGGACATTGGTTGACCCGGCGGCGCGATGAAAGCCGTCCACATTTTGGGTCAGGACCCAGACTCGGGGCAGGGCGTATTCAAACTGAGCGATCAATCGATGTCCGCGGTTGAATGTGGCGCCTTGACAGGCTCGAGCGATCTGAGCCAGATATTTCCAGGTGACCTCCGGTTCTGACCGGAGCATCTCACCGGACAGCAATTCTTCGATCGGCAAACCCTCGTCTGTTTCATCGACGTTGTAGAGGCCGCCAACTCCTCGATACGTCGGCAACCCGGAATCAGCCGACAACCCGGCTCCGGTAATAAACAAGACGCTGTCGCTCACTCGCAATCGATCAACGATTCGAAGAATCTCGTTGCTGAATTCCATGAACAACTGCTTGATGACAAATGA
>JBDOMX010000592.1:0-5577 GCA_039831615.1 Planctomycetaceae bacterium | reverse complement strand
AGTCCGCGGATCATCAATTTTCCGACACGCGTTTCTGAGAGTTCCCCAATGTTGTTCGGCGACTTCAATCATGGCATTCCCTGCTGAGAAGTGGACATCATTCGAAGCTCGAATTATGGCCCGTCACACGAACTCGCGCAAGTCATCCTCTTCTCCGTAAATTACCCGAAATGCGCGCCCCGTCTGTCTAAACACCTGTCCCAGCCGCAGCAGTCCGAAGGCGATCTGAAGGATCCCCATGAGGACCGCGATAATCGCCAGCGCTTCGATCCCTCGACCGTTGACGATCTCCAGAACCATGACCGCCAGTCCCGCGGATGGACCGCTGATCTGGATCGGACTGCCCGCGAGTGCTCCGATTACGATTCCGCCCACGATTGCCGTTACGAGCCCACTGACGGGCGGTACTCCCGACGCGATCGCGATTCCCATAGACAACGGAACACTGATCAACACCACGACAAGCGCCGGAATAATGTTGGCTCTCCAACCAGTGGGCGCATCGACCATGTATTTTTCCATGAACAGGATTGAAATCGCTCGGAAGATAACGGCATTCGTACCAGTCTGTCGAGATCGAACCTGCCGGGCTGACGTGCGCCATCGCGACTCCAGTGACATCCGGGACACAAACAATTGACCACAACTGAGGCATATTCGCGTCCGTGATCGCCACGTTCGCCAAACCGCATCGGTCGACTTCGTCAAAGGCTCGACACAATCGAGTTAACTGGCTCCGCTTCGATCAATCAGACCGCATGCGCAAATTGCTCTGTGCATATCCGAGAAAAGGGTCGATTTTCGGCATTGCCAGGAACCCCGACTGTCTGACGACTTGATGCGACAGGGTCTGTCGGAAAGATGTCCAACGGAAGGCGCGGTTAAGTGGTCACTGCGTGGACGAACGCCATGCTATTGCGGAAACGTACCGTAAGATGCGTTATGATCTGATTGTGACTCACGGCGATTCGGCTGATGAGTTCGTGGTAACTTCCCGACAATCCAAGGAGATGTGATGAAGTGTTCATGTTCAATGACGGTGCCGCTAGCACTTGTGTTTTTCGGCGCAAGCAAGAACGTTGATCGGCCAGGAAATACAATTGCCGACACCGGGGCCCGAACTCGATGTCCTTAAGGCCGACGTTGGAACCTGGGATGTCGAAATCCAAACCTGGGGAGGCCCCGGCGAGCCGACTGTTTCCAGGGGCAAAGAGACCAATCGGATGCTTGGCGGTTTCTGGTTGTTAACGGATTTTCAAGGTACCATGATGGGCCTGGATTTCAAAGGCCACGGGGTTTACGGCTACGACGCCGAAAAGAAACAGTACGTCGGGACCTGGATTGACTCTCTAAGTCCCAACAAAATGGACATGATCGGCAAGCACGACAACGATAAGAAGACGCTGACTTACGAAGGAATGGCGCCGGGAATGGACGGCAAGCCCGTCAAGCACGTCCTGACAACGAAGTACACGAACGACGGCACGCGCACATTGACCATGCATGTGCAAGCCGGGGACAACATGATGAAGGTGTTCGAAATGAAGTACACGAAAGCAAAAGCGGCGAAAGGTTCAGGTTCGAAACCCAACAAATGATTCGACGCTTCGAGATACATCAAGGGGCGCGGGCGGATTTGAAGACGCCAAAGCCTGAACATGAAGCCAGCCGATGAAGAAACTGCGTGACACGTCTTTCACCGCGTTCATCCTCATTTGGAGCGTTGTTATCGCAATCGGTAGGTGCTCAGGAATCAGGTCAGGAATCCACCGAACAACTGAACGTCCTGTTTGTCGCCATCGAAGAAGCCCGCAATGTTCCATGGCGGTGGGCCGTAATACAGCTCATCTTCGTCGGCCTGTGTCGCACTCCCGGAATTCGAGCGGACAACCCGTTCAGAAGATGCATGCCGATGGCGAGGCTGCTGTCTAAGACATGAGCGATGCGTGGTGGCACAGGTCTCGTGAGGTCGGGGCGCGCGAGATATGGTATCGTGAGCGAGTTCCGCTACTCACGTGTTGTTGGAGGTCTCATGCGTTCCGCTCCCATCCGGATCGTCGCCTGTGTCGCGATCGTCTCAGTTGGCTTCGCTGTCAATTGCACACTCAGCGCGGAGGAGATCGAACTTCGCCTGAAGTCGCGCGATCCGGAGAGCGGCGAGGTTCGCGTGACGCCAACCCGGATCGACGCTCGGAAACTTGGAGTGGTGGTGGTCGACATCTGGAACTGGCACTGGTGCAAGACAGCCGCGGCACGGATTGGATCCTTCGTCCCTCGCCTCAATCTGTCGCTTCACGCCCTGCGGAACCTCGGCGCGCAGGTGTACCTGTGTCCTACCGACGTGGTCGACGCGTACGTCGGCATGCCGCAGCGCGAAAAAGCTCTCGCCGTCGCACCGTTGCCGCTCCCGAAACCTGTCAGCTTCGCGTGCCCGCCACCGCCCAACGGACCCGGCTGTGCTTGTGGGTCTCGCTGCCAGGGGAACTACGGCTGGAATGCGATGCATCCCGCTCTTGAAATCGACGAACACGACCTGATGCCGAACAGCCGCGCGACACTCTACACACTCGCGAAGCAGCAGGGGGTCACACATCTCCTCTACCTCGGGGTGCACACGCAGGTTTGCCTTCTCGGGAAGGATATCGGGCTTCGCAACATGAAGGCGCTCGGGTTCGAGTGCATTCTGGGACGAGACCTGACGGACTCGCATCCCGACTACGACCCGGCGCGCGGCATCGACCCCGACGATCTTACGGCGCGGACCGTCGCTCACTTCGAACGCTACCTGTGCTCGACGATCAACCTCGCGGAGGAACTGCAGCGATTCGGCTGTTGGAAGCACGAAGGGCCGATCGATCCGGTGCGTGCCGCGCCGTGGGGATCGAGGCGTCGCGCACACCTCTTCGAGGACCACACAACGGTAACGCTTTCGACGCCACTCGTCCCCGACGCGACAATCCGAGTCACGACGGACGGTAGCTCGCCCATGCCGAGCTCAGCAGTCTACGGCGGACCGTTCGAAGTCCGCAAGTCGGCGGTGATCCGGGCACAGGGCTTCCGCGGCGAGACCCCCGTGTGTGTGGAGAGCGACTTTTACTTCTACAAGCTCGGGCCCAGGCCTCCGTCACCGGACATCCATCTCGCCGGCCTCTCACCGGCGAGCGTCCTCGGCCCCGGCCACTCCCCTTCCGATCACAGTCACCGGTTCTCACCGGGCTCGAAGCCGCCACAGAACAACCTGTCGAACCGAGGCGAACCGCTCCGCCTCAACGGCAAGACGCACGAGCGCGGCGTCGGCGTCCATGCACCGAGCCGGATCGCCTACGACATCGATCCGAAGTGGGCAAGTTTCGTCGCGCTCGCCGGCATCGACGAGAATATCATCGAGACCAGCAATGGGTCCGACCTCGGCTGTATCTCGAGCGTGGTATTCCGTGTCTTCATCGACGGCGAGCTCGCCGCAGAGTCGCCGGTCATGCGATTCATGCTGCCTCCCTGGCGCTTCGACGTCGAGATTCCTCGCGGCGCCGAGACGATCGCCCTCGTGGTCCAGCCGACCGAGGACGGCAACCGCGAGGACGTCGCCGACTGGGTGGAAGCCGGTTTCGTTCGACGTGACGGAAAGACGAAGGCCGTCAGGCGCTAGCCAGCTAAGTTCAGCGCCCGTTTATCTAAGCCGCTTCCGGTCTGACGAGCCTCCTGCGAAATGAAATGTTCCGGCAAGCGTTTTCTCGCCTGACAGTAACCACCTGTTTCCGGGGAGCACGAACGTTTTCCCTGCGAAAGACGGCAGGCAATGAAACGGGCGACCGCCGCACGACATGAATGGTCGGCGCTGAGCACCTGACCTAAGAAAATCGACAACGTGACGAGCGGTGAATACAACCTGTCCTTCCAGCGAACATCGGCCGTTGCGAGTGCCTGCGAGACAACCTTCTCCGACAGCACGTCGCTGAACGGCAACTTTCCATCCTGAAGGAACTGGCGCTTCAGGAAACTGATCTGTTGCCGAAATCTTCCTCAACAACACACAGCGATGTTTTCGTGTGGATTGGCAACACCAGATTGTTCCCGATGGGGAACAATGGTCAGTTGGGAAGGTCAGTGACGGCGACACGATCGACGTGCTGACCGACGACCAAGAGACGGTCGGTGTCCGGCTGAACGGGATCGATGCACCAGAAGAGGGTCGGCCGTTTGGCAAGGATGCGCGGGACTTGCTCAACGAATCAATCGGCAGGCAAACGGTGCAGATCGTGCCGCACGATAGAGATCAATACGGGCGCACGATTGGCGACATTTTCCAGGGTGGCACCCTCATCAGCGTGACGCTGTTGAGGGCTGATGTAGCGTGGCACAACGTGCAACTTGCACCGGACAATATGGCACTGGCAGACGCAGAGCGGAAAGCAGGAAAAGCGAACGCCGGGTTATGGTCGAGCGCTCAAGGGGCGATTCCGCGGTGGGAATGGCGGGCAATGAGAACTCGATCTCCTGTAAACTTCGTGAACAGTGATTCGGGGCTGGCGTCTTTGGGCGGATTCAATTTCAATGACGTGGGCTCGTACATCATCTTCATGAAACCGGTGGTCGGTTGTGCCGATTCCAGAACAGCAACTTCCAGAGGGCCTCCTTTCAGGGCATGTTTTTCGGATTGTTCCCATGTCCCGACGACCGGTCCATATTTCTCACAGGGAACGTCAATCGGGGACTGGCTCCATGCCGCAGGTTGAGTTCATTCCGGTCGTTGCAGCGCGGGGGCAATTTGCCAGTCCCATTTGCTGCGATCCTTGCTCCAGAATCGGGTTCATGACGCTGGCATTCTTTTTGATCGCTCTGTCGACGGCGGTGTCAGGTTTCGCGGCCGGTCGACCGTCACCGAATGACACCCTACCGGAACCCGTCGTGGTCACGATGCTACAGCAGTTTTGTCTGGAGTGTCACAATCGCAGCGACAGCACCGCGGGACTGAATCTCGAATCTGTCAGCCAGAGCAGCATTGCGCAACACGGAGCTGTGTGGGAAAAGGTTGTGCGAAAACTGAGGGCTCGGCAAATGCCACCCCACAGTGCGCCTCGTCCAGGCGAGGCCGCCTATGTGAACGTTCTGAGTTCACTGGAGAAGACACTGGATCAGTTTGCGGTCAATCGCCCTCAACCCGGACGCACGGATACATTTCGACGGCTGACGCGAACGGAATACCGAAATGTGATCCGCGACCTGCTGTGCGTGGATGTTGACGCAAAAACACTCCTGCCCGCAGACGAATCCAGTCTTGGTTTCGACAACATCACGGTCGGACAACTCTCTCCGACATTATTGAATCGTTACGTCTCGGCGGCGCAGAAGATCAGTCGAATGGCGGTCGGCCGGTCCACGAATTCTCCGGATGGCACAACAATTCGCATTCGTCCGGACGTGACACAGGAGGAACGTGTGGATGGACTTCCTGTCGGGACACGTGGCGGAGCACTGATTTCACATACGTTTCCGCAGGACGGCGAATACGAGATCCGGGTCCGACTGGCGCGGGATCGCAATGAGCATGTCGAGGGGCTGAGAGAACCGCACGAACTG
>JBDOMX010000780.1:0-5579 GCA_039831615.1 Planctomycetaceae bacterium | reverse complement strand
GTTCAAACTGATGGTCAGATGGACGCCAACAGGCGAAATCAAGTCGCGTTCACTCAATAACGTCAAAACAGATCCGACCGAGTCACTGAATCTGGCGAAGGTCAAGGTCGCAAGAGCGGATCGACTCGAACAATTGCTGCGCCAATTCCTGAAGAAAGTCGACGCTGAAACTCCAACTCTGCCAAAACGAAGGAAAAACCGGACGAACTCGCAGGGGCAATAGGCCCTAGTCCCGGCCGCAAAACACCGGCGGCTGTAGGCCCGAACAGAGCCCGTAAGCCGATTTACGCCGTCTGGTTGAATTCGCCACTGTTCCGTTTGATACTCGGTGCTGAGGTCGGCTGCGCCAGCGAACGCGGCCTACGGTTCCTGGACACGGCTGCGCGGAGTCCCTCCCAGGCGGCCCGACACGCATGGCAAAAGTATGATACGGATTTCGACGACATTCCTTGCACTCTTAATCGCAGCTCTGTCCGTCACGGCGCAGTCCGCCTGCGCGACTGACGCACCCAGGCCCAGCGGCACGAATTGGGATCAACCGGCCGGACCAAACGGCAATTGGAAGGTCGGTGGTTCGGCGCCGACCGAATGGAGTGTCGTTCGAAACGAGAACATTTTGTGGCGTACCCCCTTGCCGGAATGCGGACAGAGCAACGTGACCGTGTGGGGCGCCCTCGCGTTCACTACGATCCACAAGCCATTGATCACAGAAGATGAAAAAGACCGTGTGACGGATGTCGTCGGCTATTGCCTGAACGCGCACGACGGCAGAATCCTCTGGAACGTCGATCTGCCGGGTTCAGTGCCCATCTCGCTCAACGGCGGGTTTTCCGACGGCACGGTCTTCGGTCCGATTTGCGATGGAGAGCACGTCTGGTTCTTCAACCGTTGCGGCTCGATGGGCTGTTTTGACCTGGACGGCAACCGTGTGTGGTTCCGAGCGTTCACGCCGCGTTACAAACACAACAATCGGCAGTTCGAGCCATTCCTGTTGGGCGACACCTTGATCTACGTCGAAGTGCTCGACAAGCAACTCGGATCAAAAATTCAAAAGTGGAAGGCGGATGGGCGCACAAAAAACAAGATCGTGGTTCCCCAGGATCCCGAGATCCAAAAACGCGTCTGGTGCTATGTACACGGCATCGACAAACTGACGGGTGAGATCCGCTGGCGCGAACCGCTGGGAGTTTCTATCCATTGTACCGCGACGTTGGGAAGACGGCGAAACGGTGAGCCGGCGCTCGTTTACGCCCGCGGCGGTTTCCACCGGACGCTCGAGAAACCATACGGATTCACCCTAATGAATCTCAGCTCCGGCCACGAGGGTGAACCTCTTTGGTCAACGGCGGTAAACAACTTTTCGTCGCCTTCTTTCAATTTGCACTGGGACGAACGATACGTCGTCGGCTTCACGTCCCAGGAGCACTTCGTGTTGGACACCAAGACAGGCAAGCCGCTGCGATATCAGTCTCTGTCTACAGCCCACGACCTGTGGACGTTCGATCCCACGAAGAGTGATTGGACGCACCGGTCCAACGCGCCCACGAACTTCGGCTCCAAACTTCCATGTACGTACCATTCCAACATTCTGGTCGGCGATCACCACTACTTCCGTACGCATCGGCATCCATACCTCGTTCGGTGTCACGTCGTAACCGGCAAGACGGAGGTTCTGGAATTGCCCGCTCAGATTCGGGCGAATCCAGACGGAGACGAGCTGCTCTGGGGACGCGGCATGAAGAACCGCCCTGTCGATGCGCAAGGCTTCGCGGTCGGAGACAAAGGCCACAATGGAATCGGCTGGGGACATCTTTCGGCGGCCAGCCCCACTCTGGTAGGCAGACATTTGTTCGTCCCACTGGTCACGGGCACTGTCTGTGTCATTGATACGTCATCCAAGCGGCTCAACGGCAGCGCCTTGACGGCAGTTAACGATCTCGGCCCGGCCGGCGTCACCGGAACGTGGGCGTCGCTCAGCTTCGCCAACGGACGGCTCTACGCGCGAACGATGCGCGAAATTATCTGCATCGGAAAATGAGACCCGTGCCGGTCACTACAACATTCCGAAGCACTCGCATTGCTGCGCAAAACTCGGCCGAGTGCTCGCATCGACTCTGACGTGGGGCTTATGGATACCACCAACTGCGGAGTTCCCCTGTGTGCCTCCCCGATTCCGCCTCGCAAGCTGTATATGTATTCGCCGCCAGCCGCGAAAGAAATCCGTCGCGATATCAGCGCCCGCCCATTCGATATTGCGATTCTGTTCGTCATATCGACGCTCCGCTCTACCAGGGGTAGTAAGTGACTTGGCCTGTGATGGCTCGTCTGAAAGGCTCGTTGAACCGTATGGGATGCCGCGCATCTTTTTCACGTCGAGTTCCGCTTCGGCGTTTCTCAGTACGGCGATCACTGGCTGAAGTTTCCGATTCGCGCTTGGCGGCAGCGTTCTCGTTTCCAACCATCCCGAAGGCGACGCGCGCAGTAGCGACCGTCACGCGCTGTTAACGGCCGAAGCTACCGCGATCAGGGCCTTGAGTTCGTCGTCGGTGAGCCCGATGCTGCGGGCCTTTTCCAGTCGGTTTCGAGTGCACACCTGGCAACCGCGCGTCATCGTCACGGCCAGACCGATCAGGGGTTGCTCTCGTTCGCTCAACTACTCCGTGCTGTGTGTTTGTTGATGTGGTCAACGATCAACGTGTCGTCGTAGGGCATGTCAGGTGCCTTTCCTCAAACGGGTCCAGTGCTTTGTCGGTACAGGTTTCCGTCTTGATCGCTTTTGTGAGCCGCTGTCCGTAGGGCCTCGGACGCCCGGTCTGACTCCACGTCACGGCTCACTTCTAAACCCGACTTCCACGCTCCCGAACGGAGGCGCCTCGACTCGAATGCCGCAATCGTTGGCAATCGGAATCAAACTCGGGATTGATCCCGTCAGGACCACTTGGCCCGCATTGAGCCGATCGCCGCGATCACGTAGCGCTGTGGCCAACCATTTCAGCGATGTATGGATCGTCTGAATCAAGTCCGTTCCGGCGCACTCATCGAGCAATCGGCCATCGGCAAATATCGACAGCGACGATGTCTCAAGGGACCCGTCACTGCAAACATCTCGGGGACTGACACCGCCCCCTGCCACGAACCCGGCGTGGATCGCGTTGTTGGCGATCAGCTCTCCTGCCGACGGCGGCACACCCCGCATCACGTGATTGTGCAACTCGATTACGGGAAACACGCGCGCAACACATGCGGGAATCTCGTCCTGGGAAAAATCCTTCTCGTTCGGTTCGCGCGCTAGCTCCACCGCCAACTCACCCTCGATCGCAAGGTTCGCGAATCCCTCGCGCGACAGCACGGCGTCCGACGGGTGTTGTTCTGAATCGTACAATCGACCGATCACGCAATGATCGATCCCGAGTTGCGCCCGGATTCTCGGCGACGTACAGCCCACCTTGTAACCGATAATTCGTTCCCCACGTTCACAACGCAATTGCGCCACAGCCGATTGAAGCTCATACCCGTGCGCCACGTTCAACACGACGCCTTCAGCAAACACAGTACCGGGCTGGCGGGCGTCGTAATCCGCGAGTTGACGAGACGCCCACCGCTGGATCTGTGCTGTGACAGAGGCTGCGGATTGATTCATCGGATCATCTCGCATTTGAATTGGCCCGTGCCCGAAATGATCGCGTAAGGTCTTCCTTGCTTCTGAAATACTGGAAGAGGACACCGCTGGTCACCTCGACGGCCTTGATGGTTTCGCCCACCTTGGTGTCGTGAAACCCCTTCATCGCATCCATTTGCGTCACTTCACGCAGAATCCGATCGCGTGTCGTAACCGACCGGGGTTCTGTCGCAGTCCTCACATGGATCTCCAGACCAAACAGAATGCTCTGTCGTTTTTGATGTCACCACTGCGTCCCGCGAGTGGACGCATCTCTCGAATTCCGCAACACACGGCCACGACTGCTGGCTGACACCTTTCTAACGAACGGTCATGTGGTGAGATGTTCTAGCTTGCTCGGAACAACGATTGCCGGTGCCAGCCTTACGCCCAGTGACTCCTACCCTAGGATTTCCTGCACAACATTCCCGGCCACATCGGTCAGGCGGAACGGTCGTCCGTGGTGCTCGAAGGTCAGGCGTTCGTGATCGAGGCCCATGAGGTGCAACATCGTTGCGTGCAGGTCGTTGATGTGGACCTGGCCTTCCACGCCGTAGTATCCAAAGTCGTCGGTCGCGCCGTGTGTGATGCCGCCCTTCACACCGCCACCGGCCATCCACATCGTGAAACCGTGATGATTGTGCTCGCGGCCATCGCCGTTTTGGGCGTGCGGTGTGCGGCCGAACTCACCGCCCCACAGGACCAGCGTGTCGTCGAGCAGTCCTTGGGCTTTCAGGTCCGTGAGCAGACCCGCAATCGGTTTGTCGGAGGCGGCACAGCGATCAGGCAGGCCGGTAGCAATCTTGTTGTGATGATCCCAGCCGCCGAGTGAAACCTGGACGAATCGCACGCCAGCTGCGGCAAAGCGGCGGGCAAGAAGGCACTGACGTCCGAATTGATCGGACGGTTCCTCTCCGATGCCGTACAGCGCCAGCGTTGCTTTCGACTCTTCGGCGAGGTTCACCAGTTTCGGAGTCTCGGCCTGCATCCGAAACGCGAGTTCAAACGACTCAATCACACCTTCCATCTGTCTGTCCGTTTCGAGCCTCTTCAGTTGCTGACGGTTCATTTTCTGAATCAAGTCGATACGGCGCCGCTGCACATCCGCGGAAATCGAGCCGTCGGTCAGGTGGCGAATCGGAGCCTTATTCGGGGAGGAACCGACATGTTGAATCGCCGTCCCCTGGTGAATGGCCGGCAGAAAAGCGCTGCTGTAGTTGCGTTCGCCCTCCTGAGGAAGAATCGTAATGTAGGAAGGCAGTTGCTGGTTCTCTGTGCCCAGTCCGTAGGAAAGCCAGGCACCCATGGATGGAACAACGTCAAACAGATTCCCCGTGTGCAATTGTCGGATCGCCACCGGATGGTTCGGGCTGTCGGCCTGCACCGCTCGCAGAACGCACATGTCATCGACGTGGCGCGCGGTGTACGGCAACAGGTCCGTCATGTACAGCCCGCTTGTGCCCGCGTGCCTGAAACCGGAAACCGGTCCCAGCAGTTTCGTGTTATCAAGGCCGACGGTTGCTTCAATCTCGGGCAGCTTGTAAGGCAGCTCCTGTCCCGCCCCCTTTGCCAGACGCGGCTTGTAATCGTAGAGGTCCATTTGAGACGGACCGCCTGACATGAACAGGAAGATAATGCGCTTTGCCTTGGGCGGGAACTGTGCTCGCCTTGCGGCCAGCGGCGACTTGTTCGCAGTCTTGACGGGTGCGGCTGTGGACTCCTGCTGAAGCATCGCGTTCAACGCCAGCGTACCAAACCCGCAGCTGGTGCTGCCTAGGAAGGATCGCCGCGACGGCATTGTTGAGCGGGTCGGGCATTGCATGATGGCGTCACTCACGAAACAGAAATCCATTGGAGCCGAGGACGGCATGGCACAATTGTGACCACGCTGCGGGCCGGTTTCCTTTCAAATCTTCAGCCG
>JBDOMX010000643.1:0-5583 GCA_039831615.1 Planctomycetaceae bacterium | reverse complement strand
CGAGCCTGTCGGCGTGTGCGGTTTCATCACACCGTGGAACTGGCCCATCAACCAGATCGCCTGTAAGGTGGCGCCGGCCATCGCTGCCGGCTGCACCATGGTGTTAAAGCCGTCAGAAGTAGCGCCGCTCAACGCTGGGATTTTTACGGAGATTCTAGACAAAGCTGGTGTTCCAAAGGGTGTGTTCAATCTGGTCAACGGCGACGGTCCGACGGTCGGCGTTGCCTTGTCATGTCACCCAGACATCGACATGATGTCGTTCACCGGGTCCACTCGAGCTGGTATCGAGGTAGCCAAGAATGCCGCACCGGGCGTGAAACGCGTGGCCCAAGAATTGGGTGGTAAGTCCGCCAACATCATTTTGGACGACGCCGACTTCCAAAAGGCCATTGCTCGCGACATGTTTGGTATGTGCACTAACTCCGGTCAGAGCTGTAACGCCCCTACCCGGATGTTGGTGCCGAAAGCTCGCATGGATGAAGCCGCGGCAATCGCCAAGGCTGCCGCTGAGAAAATCAAAGTCGGTGACCCGCATGCAGACGGCACCACCATCGGTCCGGTCGTCTCCGAAGTTCAGTTCAACAAGATCCAAGGGTTAATCGTGAAGGGCATCGAGGAAGGCGCCAAATTGGAAACAGGTGGCGCCGGTCGGCCGGACGGCATGAGCACCGGCTACTACGTGCGGCCGACCGTGTTCTCTCACGTCAACAATGACATGACCATCGCCCGGGAAGAGATCTTCGGCCCGGTGCTGTCGCTGATTGGTTACGAAAACGACGAAGAAGCAATCAACATCGCCAACGACACCGAATATGGTTTGTCGGGCTACATCTCAGGCAACAGTGATCGCGCCAAGGCCATGGCCCGTCGCATTCGTACGGGCAACGTACACCTGAATGGCGCCCCGGTGGATCAGCAGGCACCGTTCGGCGGTTATAAGAAGTCCGGCAATGGCCGCGAGTGGGGCCGCTACGGATTTGAGGAGTTCCTGGAAACGAAGGCGATCCTGGGTTACAACGCCAAGTAGTTTTACACACACCCTCGAATGATTGACGGCCACCAACGGAGTTGAACTGATGGCAGAACAGTACAACAAGATTGACCGCCGAACACGCTGCAATGAACTTACTCGGATGTATCGAATTGTATCGAAGGTTGAAAAGCCGATTGCGCAACCAAAGGTTGAATGTTCAGAACGCTTGATCTGTGGTTCGGCGCCGAAAGTCCAAAGAACCGTTCAGAACAAACACGCCTCGCGTGCGCACGCACCCGGCGGTCGCCGAGACAGCGAAGGCGATGCGGAATGCCTTTGGGCTTGTCGGAATCAGTTGATCCGAGTATCCGCCTCGCGACCGAGTTCGATCAGGCGCAGCCTACCGCCGTCCGTGCCAATCGTTGTCACCGACCCGTTGTCGGGCCGGAAAGTGATCAACTCGTCTGTGCCCGTGGCGGCGCCAACGATCACGTTGATGGCCACGAAGTGGCAGAAGACGACGCAGTCTTCGGCGTAACTGTTGACGCAAGCGATCATCGCCTGGCGCCAGTGGCGCAAGCCCGGATCCAGGTTCGACCAGCAATCCGCCATCACGCCTCGCAGCCATTCTGCACGTTCCGGTAAATCCTCGGTGGGCGACGGAATCTCAGCAACCCGGTTTTCGATGACTGGCCTGACGCCCCAGCGTTTCGCGAGTGGTGCGGCGGTTTGCCGGGCTCGTGCCAAGGGGCTCGAAAAGATCGGCAACGGACCCAGCCGTGCAAGGTCGTCGGCCGTGGCAGCGGCTTGAGTGCGTCCCAGCTCATCAAGACCGGGATCGAGGTGACTGTCGAACCCAGCGGCGGCCTTTCCGTGCCGGACGAGATAGATCGTTGCCAAGGGTTTTTTCCTGTGTTTGAAACTGAAAAATGTTAGCCTAGTTCTTCTTCGTCACTATCAACGCGTCGAGCGCGAGCACTCCCTGGCCCGCCGGCCGGACAACCAGCGGGTTGACCTCAATGTTCTCGATCACCTCCCGGTTTGCTTCGGCGAACGTCGAGAGCCGCGCAATCGCCTTGGCGAGCGCCGCTACGTCGGCCAGTTCAGTGCCGCGCGCTCCGGCCAACAGCGGGTATCCTTTAACACTTTCAATCATGCGGCGCGCCTCGCCCTCGCCGAACGGCGCGCGGCGGAACGCGACGTCGTGTAGGACTTCAGTGAACACACCGCCGAGCCCAAACATCACCACCGGTCCGAACACCGGATCGTTCTGCACGCCCAGGATGGTTTCGGTTCCGTCCTCGACCATGCGGCCGACCAGGACTCCGTCGATGGCAGCCTCAGGATGTGCCGCATTGGACCGAGCCACGATCTCCTTGTAGATCGACTTGGCCGCCTCGGCCGTGGGAACGTTGAGCGCAACGGCGCCGATATCGGACTTGTGTGGAATGTCGTGTGAGACGATCTTCATCGCGACCGGGCAGCCGATCTCCTCCGCGGCGACGGCGGCGTCTTCAGCGCTGGTAACGAGGCGTCCCGGTGCCGCCGGGATGCCGGCCTCGGCCAGCACGCGCTTGGCCTCAACTTCGTTGTAGGTGCCGCGTTCGAGCCTCGACGCCGACCGAAGGTCGTCAAGCTGCGGCAGACCGCGCGCGAAGCCCTGGCCGATTTTGACCAGAGCGGCGACGACCTCCATCGCGCGGCAGGGCTCGGCGATCACCAGGTAGCCTTCGTCTTCGAATCGCTTGATGTTCTTGGTCGGGCCATACACCGACTGGACAATCAACTTGTCGGGGAACCGTTCGCGCACCGGCTTCAGCGCCTTCAGAATCTCGTCACAGAGATAGTCGGAATAGGGCAAGAACATAAAGAACCCGACAACGGCATCGTAGTCCTCATCGCCCAGGATGGTCTCGTAGTTCTTTGTGATCAGCGACATGTCGTTGTAGACCTGCGCCGTGAAGTCGACGGGATTGCGCACTGCGGCAAACGGCGTGAGTGCCTTGAGCTTCTTCTGTGAGTCCTCCGACAAAGGCGCGACGTCCAGTCCGAACTCTGCCGCCGCATCGGCCATCATCACGCCGGCACCGCCGGAGATCGTCACGATGCATACCTTGCCGCGGGTGGGATAGACGCCAGCTGAGCAGGCATAAACGACGTCGATCAGCTCGTCGACAGTGCGGCAGCGGAACACGTTGTAGCGCTCGAACACGGCGTCGTAGACTTGGTCCGAGCCGGTCATCGATGCGGTGTGCGACGCGGCCGCTGCGGAGCCAACTTCGGAGCGTCCGACCTTCTGGATCACCACGGGTTTGCCGGCTTCGTAAGCCATGCGCAGCGCTTGCTCCAACTTCTCGCCGTCCTTGCAGCCCTCCATGTACGCGGCGATCACCTTTGTCTCATCGTCCTGCGCCATGAATGCGATGCAGTCGGCCATGTCGACGTCGCATTCGTTGCCGGTGGTGATCCAGTAGCTGAAGCCGAGCCCCTTCTCGCGGCCGAGCACAAAGCAGTGCGCGCCGAATGCGCCCGACTGGCTGACCATACCGACATTTCCGACTTTCGGCAGGCCGTGTGCGAAACTGGTCGTGAAGGTGCCGTAGCAACCGTTCTTCGGATTGAAATAGCCGAGGCAGTTTGGCCCGACAATCCGCATCCCGGATTCTCGGCCGATTTGGGCGAGGCGCTGTTGGGTTTTGCGACCGCCCTCGTCCATCTCGGCGAAGCCGGAGGTGAACACGACCAGCGCCTTGACACCATTGGCGGCGCATTGTTGGGCCGCCTCCAACGTAATGCTCACGGGCACCGCCATGATCGCCACATCGACCGGACCATCTACGTCAGCAAGCGAAGGGTAGGCAGTCAGCCCTTGCACCGTCTCACGAGTCGGATTGATCGGGTAGAAATCCCCCTCGAAGCCGTATTCCTTGAAGCTTCGGACCGGGATGCCACCGATCTTGTTCGGATCGTCTGATGCGCCGATCACGGCAACCGAGCGCGGCCAGAATAGTGGTCGCAGGGTCTCTGCAGTGGACGCAATGTCGATCATGGATGGTTCTGCCTCATCAATGATGCCAACAATATTGCTAGCCTCGGTTGTTGCTGCGATCGACGTAAACCGTGGCGAGCGCCAAAACGGCTAATGAATAATCTTGGCTAACGCACCTTCACCACCAGCTTCCCGAAGTTCGCGCCGTTGAGCAGCCCAATGAAGGCCGAGGGCGAATTCTCGATGCCCTCCACAACGTCCTCTTTGTATTTCAACGAGCCGTCGCGCACCCAGTTCGTCAGCCGGGCCAATCCCGCCGCGTAACGGTCCTTGAACTGGAACACAAGAAAGCCCTCCATGCGGGCCTGTCTCGTCAGGAGCATGCGCGGAATGTTGCGCGGCCCTTGCGGCGCTGAGGTTGCGTTGTACAGCGCGATCTGACCGCAGATCACAGCTCGGCCTCCGATCGCGATGTGGTTGACAGCCGCGTCGGTCACCGGCCCGCCCACGCTGTCCCAGTACACGTTGATGGCCGCAGGACAGAGTTCGTTGAATCGAGCCGACACGTCCTCGGTCTTGTAGTTGATGCCAACGTCAAAACCCAGCTCGTTAACCACGTAGTCGACTTTCTCATCCGATCCCGCCAGGCCGATCACGCGACAGCCGTTGATTTTGGCCAGTTGCCCAACAACCGCACCCACTGCACCTGACGCAGCCGTCACGACAACGGTGTCGCCGGCCACCGGCTTGCCGATCTCGAACAGTCCAAAGTAGGCAGTCAAACCCGGCATGCCGAGGATTCCCAGCGACGTCGAGATCGGTGCCGGAGACGGGTCGATCTTGCGAGCAGCATGGGCATCAATCACGCCGTATTCCTGCCAGCCGATTCTTGCCATGGCAAAGTCGCCGACCGCCAGCCGGTCCGAGTTCGACGCAATGACCTCGCCCACGGCTTCCCCTTCCATGACGTCGCCGATCTCCACCGGCGCGGCGTACGAGGCCGGATTGGGCGGGTTCATGCGGCCGCGCATGTATGGGTCGAGGGAATGATAATGCGTTGCGATCACAACCTGACCGGAGCCCGGCTCAGGGATCGCCGACTCCTGCAATTCAAAATCGGACGGCTTCGGAGCCCCGTCCGGCCGTGCCGCCAGCGTCCACGCGAGATTCACTGTATCAGGCATTCGACATATGTCCTTGTTTTCGATCTCTTGGCCAACTCGGACGTCGATGCTACAGCTTCGATTGGCAGTGCTCAAGCGGTATAAACACCGAATGATGAGTGTGACTATGAAAGCCGCAGTTCTGCACGAGGTTGGTGGTCCCTTTTCAATCGAAGAGGTCGAACTGTTACCGCCGGAACCCGGAGTGCGCGTGCACCTCGCTGCCGCGGGTGCCTGTCACAGTGACTGGCACTTTGTCACGGGCAATCTGACCCGCGACATGCCGCTCGTCCTGGGGCATGAAGGCGCTGGCATTGTCGAAGAAGTCGGCGCGGGAGTCACTAGTGGCACAAATTGGAAGTAACTGCACACGTTTCGTGCTCAACTGTCGTCGAGAACGCCAACTGTGTCGCGAAACACCTGTTCGCACCTTTCCAGCGCGTCCCTATGTAGCACCA
>JBDOMX010000490.1:0-5584 GCA_039831615.1 Planctomycetaceae bacterium | reverse complement strand
CCTCGCAATACGGCAATATCATCGATACAGCGCGCTGTGTGCGGAAACAAATCCGAAACTTCGACGCCGCACTCGCCGTGCCGCGAGAATCTTCGTTTCGAGCCGAGCAGCAAGGCATCCTTCCTGACCTGCTGATATTTGGCTTCCTGGAACGCAGCCGGACGTGGCTGCCCGTCAAGTCTGTTGAGGAGCGGCTTGGGATCGAATGTTTCAACCTGGCTGGGGCCACCCGACATGAACAGAAAGATGACTGATCTGGCCTTCGGAGCGAAATGGGCCGGTCGTGCGGAAAGCGGATTACCGGTTTCCGCCTTCGCTCGCTCTGCTCCAACCATTGACGCCAAAGCCATTGAGCCGAATCCGCAATACGAATTGCGAAGAAACTCCCGCCGCCTGGCGTCGATCATGTGTTGCGGCAGGTTGAGCAATATCAATCTCCATCAACTCAGTGCGTTGAAATGGCCATCACAAGTGTCAACTAGTCCACGTACAGGAAACTGTTCAGACTGAACATCGCCAGCGCAAATTCGCGCAGTGGTCCCGTTTCAAGAAACTCAATCGCATCCGTCTCCTGCTTTGACGTCGGCGGACGTCCGGCAATGATCGAAAAGGCCAGACGGACCTGGTCTGCTGGATCTCCTCCAGCTTCGCGCTGCAATCGCTCAGCCAACGCTGCGGCCAATTGATTGGACAACCTCCCGTTGAGCATCTCCAGAGCCTGCGGCGCATGGGTACTGGAAACCCGATGTCCGCAGCTGGTCTGCAGGTCTGGCTGGTCGAAGACCTCCAGAAATGGCAGACGAAGATTCCGTTTGGCAATCAAATAGATGGATCGGCGATCATGCTGAGTAGCGTCCGGAGTGACCTGCCACTGTGTCGGTTTGTAAAGCAGGCCGATTAACTCGTGGTCAACGGGTACCATGATGCTCGGCCCGCCCGATTGCGTATTCAGCCGGTTCGCGACAAACAACATGGCGTCACGGATCTCTTCCGCTTCCAGACGCCGCCGCCGGAAATGCGACAACAAGCGATTGTCCGCGTCGACCTTCATCATCTCTGTCGCTGACGGATAATTCGACGATTGTTGATACGTGTTGCTGAGCAGAATCAAACGGTGCACGGACTTGACGCTCCATCCGTTGCGTATGAATCGTTCAGCCAGGTAGTCGAGCAACTCCGGATGGCTCGGTGCATCGCCGTTGACACCTAAATCGTTCACAGTCGCCACAATTCCTCGACCAAAGTGATCATGCCAAATTCGGTTCACCATCACCCGCGCTGGCAGTGGATGATCTGGATTCGTGATCCAGCTGGCGAGTTGGAATCTGGGGTATGGAGCCGCATCGGGCACGTTGGGCTGGGCGTCGTTTCGCAGGATGCCCAGCGTCCGCATACCCAGCGGAACGCTTTTTCTGAATTCGTCCCCCTGTTCCAGCAAATGGACGGGCGTGCGGTTGGCAAAATCGTTCTTGACGCTGAACAGCGTGGGGAGCGGCGCGGGAAGCTGGGCCTGCAATTCTTTCAGTCGATCATTCAGCCGTTGACGGTCGTCTTCGCTGCTTTCTGTGATCTTTGCTGTCAGGCTCGCGATCTCCACCTGGATTCTTTCGGTTTGTTCCGTCCATCGCCTCAGAGTCTTTTCATCCGCCTGCGGAATGTCATTTGCATGTGTTGCAGCCATGAAGGCCTGCAACTGGTAATAATCTTTTTGGCGGATCGGGTCATACATGTGGTCGTGACATCGAGCGCAACCCAGCGTCAGACCGAGAAACGTCGTCCCCACGATATTCGTCATCTCAGTGAGCACTTCGTTGCGGCTAAAGGCAACCTCAGGGTTTCCCGCGTTCCGTCGAATCGGTCCGAGCCGATGAAATCCCGCCGCAATTTGTGCCGCGCGACGGTCTGTTTCGTCACCAGCGGCGAACTCCATTTCATCACCGGCCAGTTGTTCCATGATGAACCGGTCGTACGGCTTGTCGGAATTGAAGGCATTTATGACATAGTCCCGGAATCGCCATGCGGCCGCATGATGCCGGTCGTACTCGAAACCTTCGGTCTCAGCAAATCGCACAACATCCAGCCAGTGTTGCCCCCACCGCTCGCCGTATCTCGGACTGGCCAGCAACTCATTGATGAGTCTTCGGAAAGCCGTTGGCGAATCGTCATCAGCAAACTGCTGTATGGCTTCCGCCGACGGCGGGAGTCCGATAAGGTCGAAATACACGCGGCGAATCAACGTGGGCCGGTCCGCCGGCGGCGCTGGTTGCAGACCCGCGGCCCGCAGCTTTCGCAGGACAAACGCATCGACGGGAGTACGAATCCACTGTCGGTCTGACTCGGCCGAAAACTCTGGCGGAGCAGGATTGGATCTGTTGAGCAGCGACCAATGACTGCGTTCTTCGGCACTGTATTCCTCGGCCGAGTGATTCAGATCGCGCAATTCAATGTCTTCATCCGCCGACGTACCGAGTACGGCGACAAACCAAATCAGCGACAACAAAAACAATGCGGGGATGCGAGTCACACGATATTCCCGGAGCAGGCAGCAGCCGAAATGCATGAGAACCTCACGTGCCATTCTAACGCGCTCCGCAGTAGCTGATCAACGCTGTAATCAGAGACAGTACGGTGCTCGCTCAATACGGTCGGAGAGGATTCGGAAATGGTTTTGGTCGGGTCGTGCAGCGTCAGTAAGGATCGTTCGAGCAACAACTGTCCTGTTCTGGCAGCGGATCATCACGACGGAGCGTGATGGCTCCATTGAATTCGCGACAGTGATTACTCGAGCAATCCTAAGTCAGATCACTCCAGAAGACCGGTTGTCTGGGCGACTGCGAACGAACCCAGCATCATGTAGTACGCCCCTGCCAGCGTCAGCGCACATCGAACGAACCAGCCAGGACGCAGCGGCTGAGGCAGAAGCGTCAGATTGATGACCAGCGTGTGCCAGCAACTGAAGCCGAGGCCGATGTTGAAGAACATGGTTGCATACTTGATGAGGTCGCTTGGATTGAGCGACAGCATAACCAGACCGAAAATGCCGTATCCAATGAGTACTTTGAAGTAGACGACTTTGATGTGTTTGGTGTCCATTTCCCGGAGACGTCCGCTGCTGGTCCAGAACACGTCGACCCAGCGACGAATAATCCCGTCTGCAGAAGATGACATCGTCGGAGCCAGCACCAGGAACCCACAAAGAATGGTCATAAACCAGCAGAAGTTGCCCAGTCCAGCACCTGATTGCTCTGCGACCGTATCCTTCACGCCTTCAGCCGTCATGACTGCCATTGTCCAGTTGCCCGCCTCAGTTCCACGGGCCACAAACTGGATCGACAACATGGCTGGCAGCGCCAGGCCCACAAAGCAGGCGGGAAGCCAAACAGCCAGTTGATCGCGGCAAACGTGTTTGTACCACTTCCTCCAGCGCGGCAGCGACTCCTCTGTTGGTTCAAACACACAGCCGACATGTGAAAGTGAAATATCATGGCCGCCGATCATGCTGGGGATTGCGCCAACGTGATGTCCCATTCCCCACCCGTGATCACGCGTAAGATTACTGGTCGGCGTATTTGATAGCCCGCCCGATCCGGCAATCGCAGCCAGCGCCGTGATGAATGCGACCATTGTGAAATCGATGTCGGGCATACCTCGACCGCTGATCAGGGACACGAAAATATTTTCCACGTTCGCACCGTCCCGTTTGCCATCACTGTCGATGTCCTCGAATGTAATCTTCCCGGACGCGTCCTTCCCGATAATGGGTTCGACGACATCCAGATGGCTGTCCTGGTCAAAGTCCTCCCCCGGGTCGAGAACGCCATTGCCATTGCTGTCTTCATTCGCCAGCACCGGAACGGTGCCGAACTTGACGAATCCTGTCGTGATCTCGACCCAGGTCCCGGCCTTTGAATATGCAAATGCCAGAAACAACAAAAACCCAAACACAACTACCAACTTGAAGGTCATCACAATCTTCAGCGATTGGTAGATCTTCCCACCAAACAATAACGGAATCAGGGCGCCAATGAAGATGACATAAGCCAACCCCTTCATTAACCAGAAATCCGCGCTAATGTGTTCGGGATCCGGTACGACGCCTCCTTTGATGAGAGTCGCCACCGGAGTTGCCGCGGCCGCTGCCAGATAGGGAAAAACGGAGCCGAAGTCGAAGAACAGATAGGCGAAAACCCAGAACTTCGGGCCGGGCATGGTCCGGAACTTGCCCGTGAAGATGGGTTCACCGGTGTACAGGGTGTAACGACTGATCTCAATGTTATAGATGACCTGGCCCAGAATACTGAGAGTCGCAAGCCACAATAGCGAGCCGCCGTACAGTGCCGTCACCTTCGGCCCAACCAGCCACTCCCCGCCACCGATCGCGGCGCCACCAAGGATGAGCCCCGGCCCCAGCAGTGCAAACCAGTTCTTTTTCGTGAAGACCGGCGCGTCGATGAGTTCATTCGACGTCCACTGTGGCATTTCCTTCGAACCAGGCCAGGGGACATCTGCAACTGCCGTGGACTCGTTGTCGCTCATCTGAACCTCGCCTCGGTGAAATGAAGTCGAAAGACGATACCCGAAATCGCTGCAGGATCAAACCGGCGGCTCAGTTGTTGCCAGATTCCGGTGGCCCATGTGAAGATCGGCGTTATTCGGGCATTGGTCAATCCAACGTCATCCTGTCCTCAAGCCGTGCTCATCGTGTGGGACGGAGTTGCGGCGTGCTATGATGGTAATGGATAACGCGTCAGTGACGGCGCTGCCGTCGCACGTCACATCACGAACTTCGGGCAGTCGGGGAGAACGATGACTGATTTCGATCCAGGCTCGCACTACATTGACGTTGAAAGGCTTCCGTGGCAGCCCACACGATCCCCTGGTGTGGAAATGAAAGTCCTTTGGCAGGACCCAGACAGTGAGGCATTCACTGCAATGTTTCGAACGGCCCCCGGAGCGGTCCTTCCGAGTCATCGGCACCGCGGGATTGAGCAGACTTTTGTGCTAAAAGGCAGTCTGGTGGATGGCGACGGAACCTGCACGGCGGGCAATTTCGTTTGGCGTGACGTCGGGTCGGTGCATTCCGCCCACTCGCCTGACGGCTGCATAACGATCGGGATGTTTCAGAAACCGAACGAGTTCCTCGACGACGAAACAGCGGAGTGCGAAGACCCGCCCAACTCCTGATCCCGGTGGGCCCTTTATCATGATCACGGTTCGTAGCGGCGTCGGAATCGGAGATGGTCTCTGTTACCAGGTTATGGGATCGCGGCGAGCACAACGCGCCCACCGATATCATCCGCTTTTTGCAACCGGGGTGATGTAGATTTTGAGAGGCGGAGAACCATAGTCCCGGCATCGGCGAGATACGCGTCATCGTTTCTGCTGACGTGGCGTGCTGGTCTGCTTTTTAAAATCTGAACCGGAGGTTATGAAGTCGTCAGTGAAAAAGTCGCGTGATCAATGAATCGCGGCCCGGTTCTGGAAAAGTGGATGTCATAGATTGCAGGGAATCCGTTTCAGACGGTTCGAAACCTTGCAATTTGAGACAGGCATGAAGCCCAAACCTCGACCGGAAGCCAGTCAG
>JBDOMX010000746.1:0-5585 GCA_039831615.1 Planctomycetaceae bacterium | reverse complement strand
AAAAAGGATTCGGCCCAACAATCTGTAGCAGTTGGTGTGTCCAGCGTGGTATGCTGGAGGTCGGGTTGCGATGTGAATTCTGAAGGCGGCCAGATGCATTGTCCCTCTGCCTCCCTCTGCCTCCCTGGGTCTTATGGACATCTGTTACTATGGGTGATGACAAAGAAGCCTGGATTCGATGCAAGTCGCTCACGTATCACATTCCACCGAACAGCACGATTCGGCTCGGCAGATCGATTGAAAGTGATCTCAGACTGCTGACAGATACCGCCGCCAGTCGGGAACACTGTGTGCTCACGTTTCTTGACGGTCGTTTAGAAGTCAGGGACCTGAACAGTCTTAACGGAACGGCGGTCAACGGACAGCTGATTTCGGTTCCCACACAATTGCAGCACAATGATGTCATCAGTGTGGGCGAAACAGCACTGACGATCCTGTTCGAACTGGATCAGGACGACCGAGGTACCGAGAATTTCAGGCTGCCAACGTGAAACTGATTCGCGGCAGTGGCTCAGGAATCCTACAGCGTATGACGCTGACTCATGGCCGCGGCGACAGTGCCAGAGCCCATGATCCATGGCCCCCACGAGCCAGAACCGGCCACGACTTTTCGAAAACTGCTCTATTCACCAGGTGAATCGTCCGGTGATTGTCGTCAACATCAGCTGACGACAATCACTCCGCGCGGAGCCAGTTTAGTTTTCTGCGCGCCGTATGAAGACTGCGGGCTAACGAACTGACTCGATATGCTCGCGCGCCTCAAGCACGATCGCCACGAGACATTCGACGTCGTCCTCGTCAATGAATGGCGAAAGCATGTACGACTTGAGTGCGACAATTGGTTCGCCATAGCTGGTGTGGCGATAGCAGTCTGTCATCGAAATCCGCACTCCCTTGCCTTCCATGGCCTGCTCGTGCAGATAGTGAAACACGCGGCGGTTGTATTCATTGTGCGCCAGCAGTTCGTCACGGGATGACGGATCGGTTTGCTCGCGATCCTTGATGGTCCATGTGTCAACGTCATCCGGATAAACGCGAAACAACGTTACGGTTCCAACGTTGTCACTGTTCAGTACCGTCGTATGTCGATGGCCTTCGAAGTGCTCGCGCAGCAGTTCGGCCATTTCCACCAGATGACCAAGAATCACCTGCAATCCTCGGCGACCAAACAGCATGAGATTGGCCAAAGCGGCCAGTGCACCGGCTCCGGATCGTGACGTTTCCAGCGTGAAGATCCCTGGGTGGCGTTCACCTGTTTGAAAGAGATACGGCATTTCATCTCGACCACGAACCAACAGCTCCATATCCGCGCGGTTGCGGACAAGAAACAGGCTGGAGATGTAGGGAGTGAAGCCCGTCTTGTGGAAATCGATGCCCACGGAGTCTGCCAGACACAGTTTAGAGATTCGGCGCCCGGCATCGGCAAGTGCTCGAACAGTCCTCGGCCGAAAACCGAGGGGATTCTCGTCGAAATCATAGGCATTGAAGACTGACCAGGCCCAGCCGATCACCGCATCTGCATGAATGTGCGGGCAATAGTCGAGTTCGTATTCTTCGACCAGTCGATCGCGAACCTCGACAATTGCAGCCAGGTCATCGATTCCGAATGCGTCCGTTGTGCCCATCGTCACGATGATGGCTGCGATGCGACGTCCGGACTCGATCGCTCGTCGAGCTTCCGTCGTGAATACTTCAACCCTGATCGCGTTTGTCAGGTCCGTCGGCACACTGATCACATTCTTTTCGCCCAGTCCCAGCCAGCCGGCAACGTTCAGGCGCGCGTAGTGGCTTTGACCGGACGCAATGATCACGGCATTCGAGCCGACGCCATTTCGGAGCGATTCCGGGATCGCTTTTTCGATACCGATGCGAACACCGTAAAGCGTCGTCCCGGTTCCACCAAATGTGAACACACCAGTCGATTTTGATGGATCGTATCCGATCAGCGCGGCCGTCATGGCGGCCGCTCGGTGCTCTGCCAGTTCGACAGCCTGGGATGTGTCATCGGAAACCAGGTTCGGGTTGTAAATCGACGCAAGTAATGTTCCTACGATTCCCGGGATCGTTGGCGGTGGCACAACATTGATCTGTGTACGAGGGTGCCCCCAGATCGGCATCCCTTCCAGCGTCTTCACCAGTTCCCTGGTGACGTCTTCAACCGTCGACGGTGCATCGGCAATCCGTTCTGATTCGGCAGCCACATAGTCGAGGTGCCCGACCGTCCCCAGCAACGGGACCTCCGACTTCATGTCGTCCACCTGATCCAGGGCTCGCATGATCGAAAACACGAAATAGGCATCGTGCAACCGGTCAGATCTGGGCGACGGAAAGGCTTCACGGATCTGCTTCAACTGTTCCCGATAGATCGGTTTTGACATCGAGACGTTTCTCCGAAAAACGACAGGTCCTCGTAAACGACAAGCCTGGATCACGATCGATCTGACCTTGATGACTCACCATGGAACAAAGTGTGGCGTTCATCGTCCTCCTGCCAACTGTCAGGCACGCCTCGCCCTTGTGATGGTACAAGGTAATTCGAAGTATCCCCAATTCCACCAACAGCAGAGCCATTACGGCTGCATTCGCATGCCACCTGGCATGCCGACCAAAACTCGACTGTATCACTGTTTGATCTCGCTTATCAATCGCTCTGCGCCCGGATGGCCAACCGAGATCAAGAGCACTCGTTCAGAGGGGTGCCCCAGGAGTCATTTTGCGTGGATGACAGACGAGGTGTCCCGAACATCGGTCTCACGCCATCAACGTGTCTGGCTGCGGGATGTTTCTGTTGTTCGCATACGGCACCTCGAAATGCTGCTGCAGACAGGGCGTTGTGCATGACGTATCCGTCTTTGGTCAGTACGATTGCACTGTTCCCGCAAAAATGTTGCGTTCACCCGACATGTTTGAAAGAACTGCTGATGTCCGAAGTCGTCCTTTCTGATCCCCTGCCGTCGCTGTTTCACGAAGTGTGTGACAGCCGATTTGATGTACGGTCAATGGAACGTGGTTCCGATGATGATTGTCAGCAGGCGACTGGAATCGTTTCCTATGGCCACGCTGTCATTGACGGGACAGTACTGGACCGTTGCCCAAATGTCAGGGTCGTCAGCAACCACGGAGTCGGCGTTGATCACATCGACGTCGGTGCGGCCGCGGCACGTGGAATCCCGGTTGGCAACACTCCAGGTTGCCTGGATGCTTCGACAGCAGATATGACGATGGCACTCATGTTGTCTGTTGCCCGAAACGTTGTGGCGGGTGACAACTTTGCCCGCAGTTCCCGGTTTACGCACTACGATCCGGCACTGTTTATTGGACAGGAAGTGACCGGCAGCACGTTGGGTATTATCGGTATGGGCCGCATTGGCACCGAAGTGGCAAAACGAGCAAGAGCTTTCGACATGCGGGTCCTCTATTACAACCGTAATCGCCGCCCGAGCGCTGAGGAATCGTATGGAGTTGAATTCGCCTCATTCGATGATCTTCTCACGCACTCAGATTTTGTCTCGCTGAGCTGTCCTCTTACAGACGAAACTCAGGGGATGATCGGAGTCGCTCAGCTACAGCGAATGAAACCCTCTGCAATTCTCATCAATATGGCGCGGGGCCCCGTCGTTCAAACTGACGCGCTGTATGCAGCTCTGAATTCCGGCGAGATCGCTGCAGCCGGTCTGGATGTCACTGACCCGGAACCCCTGCCTCGCGACCATCCGCTGCTACGCCTGGCAAACGTCATCATCACACCGCATCTGGGAAGCGCGTCAAATAACACGCGACGCCGCATGATGCAAATGACCGTCGACAATCTGGTCGCCGGAATTGCAGGCCGGGAGCTGCCGACGTCAGTGAAAGCGTAGTGTTCAGCGTCAGGACCACTACAGCAGTTTTCGAATAGTCGTGGCGGGTTCTGGCTCGCGGGAGCAATGAAAGATGGGCTCTGGAACCTCCGCCGCGGCCACAAATCAGCGTCATACGCTGTAAAACAAGCCGATCAACTTTGCCAGACCGGCGATGATGGCCGGCGGAATACTGAAGAGCACGATGAGAATGGGAATCTTGATCGAGCCACCCAGCCGTTTGGACACGACCAACATCGCGATGGTCAGTACCGGGAACATGATTTGACAGATGACCTTTATTGTCTGCGCCGTTGTTGGCGCGACGGCGCGCATTGACAGGACCGCGATCAGGCAGACAGTGAGTCCGCCGCAGAGCCAAAGAAGAGCAGCGCGGACAGCGACGCTCCACGTCACGGGATTCGTGGTCGCCCCCCACACAACACGATCGTACATTCGATTCGGAAGTCGACCGGCAAATTTCATCATCGCCACAAACTGCCACGGAAAATTGATCGTCGATTCTCCACCGACAATCCCCTGCACCAGCCTGCGCGCGGCATCATCAGCTTCAACGATAAACGGCATACGGGATTCTCCGTCTTTCGTCATCGGTGTCCTGATGAAGCCGGGGTGCGAGGTGATCAGTCGCACGCCGGTTTTTTGCAGATCCAGCTCCGAGCGAAGCGACTCCATCCAGGCTGAAACCGCCGCCTTGCTGGCGCAGTAGGGGCCCATCGTGGGCAGTCCACGAAATGCGGCCACCGATGAAATCGCCAGCACAATGCCGTCCTTGCGTTCGATCATCGCCGGCAGGACGGCGTTCGTCGGATAGACAATTCCGAAGAAGTTGAGCTGCATGGTGTCTTCGACAAGCGACACATCAACATCACTTGCCGCCATGTTTGGACTGACCCCTGCGTTCGCCACCAGAATATCGACAGGTCCCCAGTGCTCCACCGCCTGAACGATCGCCTTATCCACCGACTCCTGGACTGTGACATCTGTTGCCAGCGCCAGAGCGTCTCCCCCCTGGGCGCGAATCTGCGTGGCAACTCCGTCCAGCAGTTTCTGTCGTCTCGCAAGCAGTGTCACGTGAGCACCGAGGGATGCCATCTCCACTGCGAGTGCCGCACCAAGCCCCGATGAGGCACCGGTAATGACGACATGCTTACCACACAGACTCGAACGCTCCGCTGCCATTGTTTCTTACCCGCTGTTCACACGCGTTTCCTGTCAACCTCACCCACGCGGCGACCTGAGCAGGAATCACAGACTCTCAATCTTTTTCAGACCGGCACGTGCGGCGGCTCGAATGAAGAATCCCGGCGCGAATCGTGATACCAGAGAATAGATTCTGGCATCAAGCCCGAAGACGACCTGCTCGCGTCGATGCACGATGGCGTGCACAAGAGCAGCTGCCATGTCTTCGGGTGATATCCTTGAGACCCGCTCATCGAACAGCTGAACGAGGTTTGCTTTGGCTGAGTCATCTTTGTGTCGCGCGTTGCGCAGAATATTCGTCCTGACTCGACTGGGATAGACGAGCGTGACGCAGATGTCCGTGTGAGTTAACTCCAGGCGAACCGATTCCGTGAATCCACGGACCGCGAATTTTGGCCTCCTCAGAAGAAACAGTGGGTAAAGTTTGGCATGGGTAGGTCTGCAAGGTTGTGGTAGAGGGCTGTTTCGTATGCATTCTGCGTGCGGAAGCCGTAGGATTTCCTGGTGATCAGTTTTAGTTTG